>NZ_JBFAIN010000021.1:0-133222 GCF_040654735.1 Saccharopolyspora sp. NPDC050642
GCACTCGACAGGGTGTGGGAGAGTAAGACACCGCCGACACATTATTTGAGAAGGGTCCCTTCTTTCCTGGTTTTCCCGGGAGAGAAGGGACCCTTTCTCTGTTCCCGGCCCCGACACGTCGTCCTGTGACGGGCGGTTCGGGTGTGATGCGGACTACAGTCGAGGCGTGGACCATGCCAAGCTCACGAGCGACCAGCGCACGCTGAAGCCTCGCAGCAGCGAGGTCACCGAAGGAATGGAGCGGGCCGCGGCGCGCGGGATGTTGCGCGCCGTCGGCATGCAGGACGCCGACTTCGCCAAACCCCAGATCGGGGTGGCGTCCTCCTGGAACGAGATCACCCCGTGCAACCTCTCGCTGCAGCGCCTGGCGCAGGCGGCGAAGGAAGGCGTGCACGAGGCCGGCGGGTACCCGATGGAGTTCGGCACGATCTCGGTCTCCGACGGCATCTCGATGGGGCACGTCGGCATGCACTACTCCCTGGTGTCCCGGGAGATCATCGCGGACTCCGTCGAGACCGTGATGGAAGCCGAGCGGCTGGACGGTTCCGTCCTGCTCGCGGGCTGTGACAAGAGCCTGCCGGGCATGCTGATGGCGGCGGCGAGGCTGGACCTGGCGTCGGTGTTCGTCTACGCCGGCTCGATCCTGCCGGGCCGCGTCGACGACCGCGAGGTCACCATCATCGACGCCTTCGAGGCGGTGGGGGCGTGCGCGCGCGGCCTCATCACGCGCGCGGAGGTGGATCGGATCGAGCGCGCCATCTGCCCGGGCGAAGGTGCCTGCGGGGGGATGTACACCGCGAACACCATGGCCTGCGCGGCCGAGGCCCTCGGCATGTCGGTGCCCGGGTCGGCCAGCCCGCCGTCGGTGGATCGGCGCCGTGACGGGGGTGCTCGCGAAGCCGGCCGGCTGGCGGTCGGCATGCTGGCCCGGCAGCTGACGGCCCGGCAGATCCTCACGAAGGAGGCGTTCGAGAACGCGATCGCCGTGACGATGGCCTTCGGCGGATCGACCAATGCGGTGCTGCACCTGCTCGCGATCGCCAGGGAGGCCGAGGTCGACCTCCGGCTGGACGACTTCAACCGGATCGGCGACCGCGTGCCGCACCTGGCCGACGTCAAGCCGTTCGGCCGGTACGTGATGCCGGCGGTGGACCGGATCGGCGGCGTGCCGGTGATGATGAAGGCCCTGCTCGACGCCGGCCTGCTGCACGGCGACTGCATGACGGTGACCGGCCGCACCGTTGCGGAGAACCTCGCCGAACTCGATCCGCCGGACCTCGACGGCGAGGTGCTGCACCGTCTTTCGAACCCGATCCACCCCACCGGCGGGCTCACCATCCTGCGCGGATCGCTCGCGCCGGACGGCGCGGTGGTCAAGAGCGCGGGTTTCGACTCGGCGAGCTTCGAGGGCACGGCGCGAGTCTTCGACGGCGAGCAGGGGGCGATGGATGCCGTGGAGGACGGCACGCTGAAGCCCGGGGACGTGGTCATCATCCGCTACGAGGGGCCACGCGGCGGGCCGGGCATGCGGGAGATGCTCGCCGTGACCGGTGCGATCAAGGGTGCTGGGCTCGGCAAGGACGTGCTGTTGGTGACGGACGGCCGGTTCTCCGGCGGCACCACGGGGTTGTGCATCGGGCACGTGGCGCCGGAGGCGACCGACGGCGGACCGATCGCGCTGGTGCAGGACGGCGATCCGATCCGCCTCGACCTCGCCAACCGGACCCTGGACCTGCTCGTCGGCGACGAAGAACTCCTGCGCCGTCGGGAGAACTGGTCACCGCCGGCACCGCGGTTCCGCAAGGGCGTGCTCGGCAAGTACGCGAAGCTGGTCGGCTCCGCGGCCGAAGGAGCGGTCTGCGAGTGATCAGGCCTGCAGGCCCTGCTGGGCCTGGGCCTGGAGCTGTTCCGCCATTTCCTTGGTGATCGGAGACGTCGTGCCGCACCAGGTGCAGGTCAGCGCGTACCGGGTGCTGGTCGGGAACAGCGGGATGAAGAACAGCGTGAACTTGGTGACGCCCTTGTTGAGGGTCGTCGCATATGTGCCGCGGCAGCCCGGGCAGACGAGCAGCAGGCTGGCCAGCCGCTGGACGGTGCTCCGGAATCCCCAGATGATCAAGCTTTCCTCCCCGGTGCGGTGTGCGATCGCCAGCTGACGCTAGGGCAGGTGCCGGCGGGCCGGGACTCGAACGGGGTGGGTTGCTCCATCGTCGACGGGTGGGCGTGATCACATCGAGAACGAACGGCCTGTTCACCCCACCTAGCGGCGTGAACAGGCCGTTCGTTCTAGTTCGCCGGCGTCAGTCCCACTGGAGGGAGCCGCCGGACTGGTACTCGATCACCCGGGTTTCGAAGAAGTTCTTCTCCTTCTTCAGGTCCATGGCCTCAGACATCCACGGGAAGGGGTTGTCGGCCTCCGGGAACACCGGTTCCAGGCCCAGCTGGGCGCAGCGCCGGTTGGTGATGAAGTGCATGTACTGGGCGCAGAGCTCGGCGTTGATGCCGAGCAGGCCGCGCGGCATCGTGTCGCGCCCGTAGGCGATCTCCAGTTCGCAGGCCTCCGCCAGCATCCGCCGGACCTCGGCCTGGAACTCCTCGGTCCACAGATGCGGGTTCTCCAGCTTGATCTGGTTGATGCAGTCGATGCCGAAGTTCAGGTGGATCGACTCGTCGCGCAGGATGTACTGGTACTGCTCGGCGATGCCGACCATCTTGTTCCGCCGGCCCAGCGCGAGGATCTGCGCGAACCCGGTGTAGAACCACATGCCCTCGAAGATCACGTAGAACGCCACGAGGTCGCGCAGGAACGCCTGGTCGGCCTCGGTGCTGCCGGTGGCGAAGTCGGGGTCCTCCAGGCTGCGGGTGTACTGCAGCGCCCAAGCGTCCTTGTCGGCGATCGACGGGATCTCGCGGTACATGTTGAACAGCTCGCCCTCGTCGAGGCCGAGGCTTTCGCAGATGTACTGGAAGGTGTGGGTGTGCACGGCCTCTTCGAAGGCCTGCCGCAGCAGGTACTGGCGGCACTCGGGGTTGGTGATGTGCCGGTAGACGGCGAGCACGATGTTGTTGGCCACCAGGGATTCCGCGGTGGCGAAGAACCCGAGGTTGCGCTTGAGCAGCAGGCGCTCGTCCGCGCTGAGACCTTCGGCGGACTTCCACAGCGCGATGTCGGCCTGCATCGAGATCTCGGTGGGCATCCAGTGGTTGTTGCAGCCCGCGAGGTACTTCTCCCACGCCCAGCCGTACTTGAGCGGGAGCAGCTGGTTGACGTCGGCGCGGGCGTTGATCATCGCCTTGTCGCCGACGGCGACGCGCCCGCCGGAGCGGTCGATCTCGCCGAGCCCGGCGGCCGAGGAGGGGGATTGCAAGGAGGTCATGCTGTGTTGCTCCATGGGAAATCGCGCGATTCGAGTCCGCGCGTCGAACAGGACGTGACCTGGGCTCCGGCCCTCGGGTCCCGCAATTTCAATGGAAATCGGACCTTCGATTTCCATTGAAATTGCGGCGGGATGCCAGGGTGGGGGTTACTGGCAGGCTTCGCAGTCGGGGTCTTCGACCGAGCAGGCCGCGCCGGGCGCCGCGGTCGGGATCTCCGCGACCGGGACCGCGGTAGCGACCGCCGTCGGGCCCGCGGTTGGGACCGCGTTGAGCTTGCCGTCGGTGCCGCGCAGGGTGCTCTTCTCCACGTGGGTCGCGCTGGTGGAGCGCAGGTAGTACGTGGTCTTCAGGCCCTTGTGCCAGGCGAGCCGGTAGAGCTCGTCGAGGGTGCGGCCGCTGGGCCGGCTGACGTAGAGGTTCAGCGACTGCGCCTGGTCGATCCACTTCTGGCGCCGCGCCGCAGCTTCGACCAGCCAGCGCGGCTCGATCTCGAACGCGGTGGCGTAGAGCTCTTTGAGCTCCTGCGGGATCCGCTCGATCGGCAGCAGGCTGCCGTCGTGGAACTTCAGGTCCGCGACCATCGCGTCATCCCACAGCCCCACGCGCTTCAGGTCGGCGACCAGGTGCGGGTTGACCACGGTGAAGTCGCCGGACATGTTCGCCTTGACGTACAGGTTGCGGTAGACCGGCTCGATGGACTGGTTGACGCCGCAGATGTTGGAGATCGTGGCGGTCGGCGCGATGGCCATCACGTTGGAGTTGCGCATGCCATCGCGCACCACCCGCGCCCGCAGCGCCTCCCAGTCCAGCGTGGACGACCGGTCCAGGTCGACGTCGCCGTCGCGGGCCTCGGCGAGCAGTTCGAGCGAGTCGATCGGCAGGATGCCGCGGCTCCACAGCGAACCGTCGAAGGACTCGTAGCGGCCCCGCTCGGCCGCCAGCGCGCTCGACGCGGCGATGGCGTGGTAGCTGATCTGCTCCATGCTGCGGTCGGCGAACTCCACCGCCGCATCCGACGACACCGGGATGCGCTGCACGAACAGCGCGTCCGCGAAGCCCATCAGCCCCAGCCCGACCGGCCGGTGCCGCAGGTTGGACCGGCGCGCCTCGGGGATCGTGTAGAAGTTGATGTCGATGACGTTGTCCAGCATCCGCACGGCGGTGCGGGTGGTGCGCTCCAGCTTCTCGGCATCGATGCCGTCGGCCGTGACGTGCCGGGCCAGGTTGATCGACCCGAGGTTGCACACCGCCACCTCGTCGGTGCTGGTGTTCAGGGTGATCTCGGTGCACAGGTTCGAGGAGTGCACGACGCCGTTGTGCTGCTGCGGCGAGCGCAGGTTGCACGGGTCCTTGAAGGTGATCCACGGGTGGCCGGTCTCGAAAAGCATGGTCAGCATCCGCCGCCACAGCTCCACCGCGCGGACCCGCTTGAACACCTTGATCTCGCCGCGGTCGGCGGCCTGCTCGTAGGCGCGGTAGCGCTCGGCGAACGCCTTGCCGTAGAGGTCGTGCAGGTCAGAGGTCTCGTCCGGGGAGAACAGCGTCCACTGCTCGTCGGCTTCGACGCGGCGCAGGAACTCGTCGGGCACCCAGTTCGCGGTGTTCATGTCGTGGGTGCGGCGGCGGTCGTCGCCGGTGTTCTTGCGCAGGTCGAGGAACTCCTCGACGTCGATGTGCCAGGTCTCCAGGTACGCGCACACCGCGCCCTTGCGCTTGCCGCCCTGGTTGACCGCCACCGCGGTGTCGTTGGCGATCTTCAGGAACGGCACCACGCCCTGCGACTTGCCGTTGGTGCCGTTGATGTGGGCGCCGATGCCGCGCACCGGCGTCCAGTCGTTGCCCAGCCCGCCGGCGTACTTCGACAGCAGCGCGTTGTTGCTGATCGAGTGGAAGATGCCGGACAGGTCGTCGTCCACAGTGGTCAGGAAGCAGGACGACAGCTGCGGCCGGGTGGTGCCGGCGTTGAACAGCGTCGGCGTCGAGCACATGAAGTCGAACGACGAGAGCAGGTGGTAGAACTCGATGGCCCGCGCCTCGCGGTCGTCCTCGCGCAGCGCGAGGCCCATCGCGACCCGCATGAAGAAGGCCTGCGGCAGCTCGAACCGGGTGCCGTCGTGGTGCAGGAAGTACCGGTCGTAGAGGGTCTGCAGCCCGAGGAAACCGAAGGTCAGGTCGCGTTCCGCCACCAGCGCGCCGCCCAGCCGCGCCAGGTCGAAGGCGCCCAGCTCCGGATCCAGCATCTCCAGCTCGATGCCGCGCCGCACGTAGTCGGCGAAGTACTCCGGGTAGCGGGCGCGCATCTCCTCCTGGTCGGCCTCCTGCGGCTCGCCCAGGTAGCTCAGCGCCTCGCGGCGCATCCGGTCCAGCAGCAGCCGGGCGGTGACCTGCGAGTAGTTCGGTTCGGTCTCGATCAGCGTGCGCGCCGCCATGACCTGGGCCAGCGAGAGCTCGTCGTCGCTGATGCCGGTGTAGCCGGTGCGCCGCACCTCGTCGAGCACGGCTTCGGCGGACACGCCGGACAGCCCGGCGCAGGCTTGGTGGACCACAGTGGACACGCGGGTCCAGTCGTTGAGTGTCGCCGTCACGGGCTCTCTCCCTCGCGAGCTCGGCGGACCACGACGGCGCGCGAGGAGACCCGCGGCGGCAGCCGCTGGTCGTCCGCGCAGACCCGCCCTCGAGGTCCCGGACAGCACGCTTCGCGCGTGCACCGGTGGCAGGTCTTCGGACTCACGGGCGGCCTAGTGGTCGTGGCTTCCCAGGCTGTTCGCCCAGTGCTCTACCCGCTGCCGTTCGGCAGCCGGGTCACGACTTTCGTTCCCGTTCACCGCTGCGGGGCAGTCCCGGATTCGCACCGGGTTCCCTCTTGCCTCACCGGATGCCTCCGGTGAACCACCAGCGATCGACACACTACATGTTGGGTTCGGGGGAGGCGTGCATGGGCAGATAACGGCGTGGCGCGGTACCGGTCGACAGTCCGGGCGCGGTGGCCGAGACTGGGCGGCCGGGGGCTGGCGAAAGGGGACCCGGTGGACGAGGCGAAGCTTCGGTCGTTGCTCTCGGAGCTGACCGTGGCGGACAAGGCGCGGCTGCTGACCGGAGCCGACTTCTGGACCCTGCACCCGATGCCCCAGATCGGGCTGCGGTCGCTGGTGCTCTCCGACGGCCCGAACGGGGTGCGCGGAACGACCTGGGACGAGCGCGACACCTCGCTGCTGTTCCCGGTGGCGTCCGCGCTGGCGGCGACGTGGGACCGGGCGGCGGCGCGGACCGCGGGGGAGATGTTCGGCGACGAGGCGCGCCGCCGGGGCGTGCACGTGGTGCTGGCGCCGACCGTCAACGTGCACCGAAGTCCTTTCGGCGGAAGGCATTTCGAGAACTTCTCGGAGGATCCGCTGCTGATCGGCGAGATCGGCGCCGAGGTGGTCGCGGGCATCCAGTCGCGCGGGGTGGCCGCGACGCCGAAGCACTTCGTGGCCAACGACAGCGAGACCGAGCGGCTCAGCTACGACGCGATCGTCGACGAGCGGACGCTGCGCGACCTCTACCTCAAGCCGTTCGAGAGGATCATCGCGAAGGCTTCGCCGTGGGTGCTGATGGCCGCCTACAACTCGGTGAACGGCAGCACGATGACCGAGAATTCCGCGCTGGTGAACGACATCCTCAAGGGCGAGTGGGCGTGGGACGGCGTGCTCGTGTCGGACTGGTTCGCCACCCGTTCGCTCCAGGCGGCGGCGCTCGGCGGCCTCGACCTGGCGATGCCCGGGCCGAAAAGCCCTTGGAGCGGCGGGAAACTCGCGAAGGCCGTGGAGAAGGGCGGAGTTTCCGAGTCGGTGCTCGACGACAAGGTCCTGCGCGTCCTGCGGCTGGCCGACCGCGTGGGCGCGTTCGAGGACTCCGAGCCCGGCGGTGGCGGTCCGTCGGAGGAGGCCCGGCCGGTCATCCGGCGGCTCGCGGCGCAGGGGTTCGTGTTGCTGCGCAACGAGGTCGTGTCGGACGCGCCGCTGCTGCCGATCGACCCGAAGGTCGCCAAGGTCGCGGTGATCGGCGAGAACGCCACCATCCCGGCGGTGCAGGGCGGCGGCTCCTCGCACGTCAGCCCGCCGCACGTGGTGACGCCGCTGGACGGGCTGCGGGCGGCGCTGCCGGACGCGGATGTCGTGTACCAGCGCGGTGTCCGGCACCGGCGGCTGCTGGACGTGATCCCGGGAGCGGAGGTCACCGATCCGGAGGGCGAGGGCAGCGGCCTGCGCGTCGACTACCTCGGTGCCGACGGCGAGGTGCTCGAAAGCGAATTGCGCGGCACCGAGCGGCTGCTGTGGCTCGGCGGGCTGCCTGCCGGGACGAAGTCGTTGCGGTTGCGGGGGAACCTCCGGCTCGACGTCGGTGAGCACGTGTTCGGGGTGAACGGCACCGGCGGCTTCCGCGTCGAACTCGCGGGCCGGGAGGTGCTGGCCGCGGACGTGGTGCGCGCGGACGGGATCGACGATCCGATGGGCGACATGCTGGAGCCGCCCGAGCAGCGGTTCAACGTGGTGCTCGTGGAATCGGACCTGGACGACGCCGGTCGGGCCGCGCTGACCGTGGAGTTCACCCCGCAGAGCCTCGATGCGCTGGTGGCGGTCGGAATCGGGCACCGCGCACGGGAATGGGACGACGCCAGCGAACTCGCGGCGGCCCTCGCGATCGCCAGGGACGCCGATGTCGCGGTGGTCGTGGTCGGCACCAACGACGAGGTCGAGACAGAGGGCCGCGACCGCGATTCGCTGGACCTGCCCGGCGCGCAGAACGAGCTGATCCGCAAGGTCGTGGCGGCGAATCCGAACACCGTCGTGGTGGTCAACGCCGGCTCGCCGGTGCTCATGCCGTGGGCCGCCGACGTGCCCGCGGTGCTGTGGACCTGGTTCGGCAGCCAGGAGTACGGGGACGCGCTGGCCGATGTGCTGCTGGGCGAGGCGGAGCCCGGCGGCCGGCTGCCGACGACGTTCCCCGCCGAGCTCGCCGACGTCCCGGTCCCGCTGCCCGGCGTGCAGCCGGTGGACGGCGAACTGCATTACACCGAGGGAACCTTGGTCGGCTACCGCGCGTACGAGGACCGGGGCGTGACACCGGCGTTCCACTTCGGACACGGGCTCGGGTACACGACCTGGGAGTACCTGGAGGCCGTCGCCGAAGGCGAGGGCGTGCGGGTCAAGCTGCGCAACACCGGCGACCGAGCGGGACGCGAGGTGGTGCAGGTGTACGCCGCGGAGCCGCTGCGGCTGGCGGGGTTCGCCGTCGCCGAGGCCGAGGCGGGAGCCGAGGTGTCGGTGGTGGTGGACGTCGAGCCCGGGTCGGGCGAGCTGCGCGTCGGGCGCAGCGCCGGCGATCTGCGGATCGGCGCAGCGAAGAGCCCGTGAGTCCGGTGGACCCACGGGCTCTTCTCCGGGTCACTGCTGGGCGAAGGCCTTCTGCAGGTCGTCCAGGACCAGGTTGGCGGCGATCGGGCCGAGGCCGAGGTACCAGGTGTCGTCCTGGACCTCGATGGCCTTGCCGTTCTTCACGGCGTTGAGGGTCGTCCACTGCACCGAGTCGACCACACCGGTCATCTGCTGCTTGGCGCTTTCGCCGTAGGCGGCGTAGAACAGCTGGTCGCCGTCGGCCTGGGAGATCTGCTCGCGGCTGATCTTGGTGTGGGTCTGCTCGATCTGCTGGTTGTCGGGGCGGCCGAAGCCCGCGTCGGCCAGGATCGTGCCGATGAAGGAGCCCTTGCCGTACAGGCGGATGTCGCCGGGGATGAACCGCAGCATGCTGACCTTGCGGGCGGCCGGGTCGCCGACCTGCTTGCCGATGTCGGCGGCGCGCTGCTGGTAGGCGTCGAGGATCCGCTGCGCCTCGTCCTTCTTGCCCAGTGCCTCGGCGTCGAGCAGGAAGTTCTGCTTCCAGGTCTTGCCGACGGTCTCGGCGAACACGGTCGGCGCGATCCTGCTCAGCGCCTCGTAGTTCTGGTCGTCGCGGACCTTGCTGGAGAGGATCAGGTCCGGCTGGAGCGCGGTGATCTTCTCCAGGTTGGGCGAGCCGATGGTGCCGACGATCTCGATGTCACCGGCCTTCTCGGCGAGGTACGGCTGCAGCGTCTTGTTGGCGTCCGGCAGCACGGTTCCGATCGGCTTGACCCCCAGCGCCAGCACCGCGTCGAGTTCTCCGGTGTCCAGCACGACCACCCGCTGCGGGGTGCCGGTGATCTTGGTCTGGCCCTTGGCGTGAGTGACGATCCGCTCGGTGCCTTGGGGCGCGGGGGACTGCTCGGGGGTCGACGTGCCGCACGCCGCGGCGGTGCCGAGCGCGAGCACGGCGGTGATGACCGCGAGCAGTCGACGAGGACGGAACATGGTGCTCCCTGCCTGTCCGGTTGGCTCCAAAAGTTTGGCAAGCCTAACCTGAACGGAGTAGCGAAACCAGTATTGAGAGCGTTCTCACGCGGAGATCGCCGAGCTGCGATGATCTTGGCGTGGTAGAGGGGCGGATGTGGATTCGTTGATCCCGCGCGAGCGGGCCGAGATCGCCCCGGGGGCGGTGCACGTGCCCGACTGGCTGGACGTCGAGCGGCAGCGCGAACTGGTCGTCGCGTGCCGGGAATGGGCGCGGTCGCCGGCGGGCCTGCGATCGGCGCGGCTGCCCAGCGGCGGCGTGATGTCGGTGCGGACCGTGTGCCTCGGCTGGCACTGGTATCCCTACCGCTACTCGCGAACGGTCGACGACGGCGACGGTTCCCCGGTCACGCCGTTCCCGGACTGGCTCGGCGACCTGGGGCGCAGAGCGCTGGCCGACGCCTACGGCCGCGCCGCCGAGGACTACCGGCCGGACGTGGCGCTGGTCAACTTCTACGACGCCGACGCGCGGATGGGCATGCACCAGGACCGCGACGAGCGGAGCCGGGAGCCGGTGGTGTCGCTGAGCCTCGGCGACAGTTGCGTCTTCCGCTTCGGGAACGCGGAGAACCGCAACAAGCCGTGGACGGACGTGGAGCTGTGCTCGGGCGACCTGTTCGTCTTCGGCGGCCCGTCCCGCCTGGCCTACCACGGGGTGCCGAAGACGTTCCCGGGCACGGGACCGGAGATCGGCATGGCGGCGGGCCGCCTGAACATCACCCTCCGAGTGTCCGGAATGGACTGAGGAGCGCGGCTCACAGCATGGTGAGGAACATGTAGACCATGCCCAGGGACAGCACCAGCTCCGTTGCGGTGGCGAGTTTTGCCTCGCTGCGCAGCAGATCGGTCCCGGCGATGCCCGCGCTGAGCAGGTAGTAGACCGCCAGTGTCCACGCCACCAGCGGGAAGGCGAAACCGGCCGGCTGGGTTGCGACGACAGTCAGCGTGGCTCCGTGGGCGTGCCCGGGAGAGTGCGTGGTCGAAATCAGGTGCGTGGTGGGCTCGTGTTCCTGTGCGGCGGCGAACATGTACGCCATCGCCAGCCCGCCGACCGCGTGGTGCAGGTAGGTGCCCGCCGGACGGCGGCGAAGTGCGAGCATGCCCATCCAGCCCGCGCAGGCGACGAACAGTGCCGCCCAAACAGCCGCCGGAAGCACTGGGAGCACGAGCATCGCAACCATGCCGACGCCCATCAGCGCGTGCACCACGTCCACGCTGGTGCGCCGGAAGAAGAGGCGGGCGAGGGAAGCGGCTGTCACCGCGATGACCGCGCCGGTGATCAGGAGGTCGATCATGTCCACCTTCCGCGACGTTCAGCGCTCGCTTGGCGACTGCCCGTGGTCGATTGTTCGCGAGCCGACCGGCCGAGGTCTAGATCTGCCGTGCACTCCTGTGCCCGCGGATGCTGCGGGCCCGGCCCCTCGATCGTGCTGCGGGTGTCGGCACTCATCGGTAGGGTGATCGCGTTCTGCTGGATGATCACGGACAGTTCGATCACGATGGGCGATCGCATGACGGACGTGCACCGTCCAGGTGTCGAGGACCTGCGGGATCTGCTCCGCCGCGCCGGACGCCCGGATGGTGTCCGCTGCCTGCTGCGGTGGCTGGCCGAGCGCATCGGCTGTTCGGCGGTCCTGCTCGACGAGTTCGGTGCGTTGTCGGAGTCCTACCCCGAACCGCCGAACGGCCTGCTCGACGCGGCGGCGGACAGCATCGCCTCCGTCGTATCCCTGCGCTACCGCTCGGCGAGCTGCCAGACCGGGGCGCATTCGATCCGGGTGCTGGCCGTCGACGCTGAACGGCTCGGCCCGACCCTGGTCGTCGCCAAGCGGGGCTCGCTGCCCGACGACGCGGCCGCCGCGATCGCCGACGTGGCGAGGCTGCTCCGGCTGCGCTGGCGGGCGGACGAGGGCGACCGCCGCCACATCGCGGCCGAACAGGCCGAAGCGCTCACCCGCGAGGCCATCCTGCACCTGCTCATGGTCGGCCAGCTCGACGGCGCCAGGCGCGCGGCGGGAGCGCTGGGGCAGCAGCTGCCCGACGTGTTGCGGGTGTACCTAGTCGAATGCGACGGCGTCGACCGCCGAGAGGTCGCGCAGCGCTGCCGGCGCGCTTCCGGTGGACGGACCTGGATCGTCGAGTGCCCGGTCTACGACGAGCACCTCATCGTGCTCGCCCCAGCTGAACCACCGGCAGATCTGCTTGTGGTCGACCACGCGCTGAGCGGCGTCGCGGGCAGCCGGGTGCGCGTCGGCGGCGGACGCGTGGTGTCGTTGCTGGACACCAGCAGCGGTTACCAGCAGGCCTTCCACGCGCTCGCGGCAGCCAGGAACCTCCCGGACGGCTTCGCGTCGTTCAGCCCGCGCGCGGAGCTCGACGCGTTGCTCGGCCGCGCCGGGCAGGCGTGGGCCAGCGGCGTCGTCGCCGCGCTGCTGGAGTTCTCTCCGGAGCGGCGCCAGGACCCCGACGGTGACGAGCTGATGGCGACCTTGCGCTCGTGGCTCGACTTGCACGGCCGAGCCGCTCGGCAGTTGAAGGTCCACCGGAACACGGTCGCGGCGCGGCTGCGGCGGATCGAGCAGATCCTCGACTGCGACCTGACCGATCTGGGCACGCAGGCCGAGCTGCACCTGGCGTTGCGGCTCAACCGCTTGAACCGGGTTTCGGCTGGGCGAAGGGGAATCCGCGAGCTCGACGAGCTGTTGGCCACATTCCCGGTGCGGCAGTGGGCGGAGAGCCTGCTCGATCCGCTGCTGGGCGTGGGGGCCAGCACGCTGTTGGCGACGTTGCGCAGCTGGCTGCGCAACAACACCAGGTTGGAGAGCGTCGCCGCCGAGCTCGGGGTCTCGGTCGTGGGTGTGCGAAAGCGGTTGCTGCGCGTCGAGAACCTGCTCGGCAGGTCCTTGCTGAGCGGCCCCTCCGCGAGGTACGACCTCTACCTGGCGCTGCGGGTCTTCGACGCAGCAAACTGATACTGAACCGGGTGATGGCTGTGCAAACCGGTCCTGGACGCCGTGATCACCCGCTCCTACTGTCGGCGCCAACATCGGCCCGACCACCGGAGCGTTCATGTCGCACCACCTAGATTCCCCGCTCGCCAGGCAGGATCCGCGGCTGGACATCAGCGATGTCTACCTGTTCCGCGGCGCCGGAGGAACGGTGTTCGTCATCAACGTCAACCCGCTGTCCGGTGCGGGTGCCTTCCATCCCGAGGGCGTGTACGAGTTCAAAGTCGACACCGACGGTGATGCGGTCGAGGACATCACGTTCCGGGTGACCTTCGGCGAGCACGACGCGGGCGGGCGGCAGCCGGTGGAGCTGCGCCGGCTCGACGGTGCGGACGCGCGCGACCGCGACGCCGCGGGCGTGCTGGTCGCCAGCGGTAGGACGGGGGAGGAGATCTCCGGCACGGGTGGCCTCCGCGTCTGGGCGGGACCGGCGGCGGATCCGTTCTACATCGAGCCCAACGTGATCACCGCGGTCAAGACGGCTGTCGCCGAGGGCGAACCGGTGGACCTCGGCGACTGGGACCCGGCTGCGGCGGCGAACCTGTTCGCGGGCACCAACGTCAGCGCGATCGTGCTGGAGGTCCCGGACGACGTGTTCGAGGTGCCCACCATCGGTTTCTGGGGTGTCACGGTGCTGCCGACCGATGCCGGTGGCTGGCGCCAGATCAACCGCTGCGCGCACCCTCTGATCAACACGATCTTCCACCCGGACGACTCGGGCCTGGCCAGCGACTACAACACCACCCAGCCCGGCCAGGACCGGGAGATCTACGGTCCGCGGGTCCGCGAGCTGGTCACCGCGGCGGTGGCGGCGATGGGAACAGCCGCTGACCCGGCGGACTACGCCCGCCAGGTGAGCGAAGCGATCTTCCCGGACGTCCTGCGCTACGAGGTCGGCACCCGGGCGAACTTCGGCTTCGCCAACCGAAACGGCCGGGCACTGCAGGAGTGCGCCCCGGAGGTCATGTTCGCCCTGGTGCTGAACAAAGCGGTGCCCTTGGGCCTGGACCACCGCGCGGCCACGGGCGAACCGCGAGCCGAGTTCCCCTACCTGTCCCAGCCACTGCCCACGGCGAGCTGAAGTGAAGAACGCGATGGCACACCAGGACCGAGCGTTGGCGGTAGCGCTGAGAGGTGCCCAATGGGCGCTCGACGACGCGGCCTACGCGATCCCGAACCGCCAGTACACCGCCCAGCAATGCCACGACCTGGCGAACATCCTGGAAAACCTGGCCCAGGTCCTCCGAGCCCACGACGGCGAACGACCAACCCCGACCAACCAGATACCAACGGCGGCCTGAAGGCCCAAGAACCGGGCCGTCCCCGCACCCCTGTCCCCCCGCAGACCGCGGGGACGGCCCACCCAAACCAAACCCCAAACCCGAAGAAAGAGGCAGCACCCCAATCCAGGCGGAGAAGAGGAGCCATCGGCTCGAAAGCAGCACCCCAGCGACGGCGCAGCCGAGCAACAACCAACGGCCACCTGCGAAGGCCGGACTGGAAGGTGACGTCCCTCACCAAGCGGAGAAGGGGAACCACCCAGTCCGAAGGATGCTTTATGGCCCAGGAGCTACCCAGGCCCGGAAGCCCACCCAAGGCGACCCGAGAACGGAAGCCGCACACCGCACCGTGGGGGGCCTGGGGGGCTCGGCCCCCCAAAAAATGACGAGATATGGAAAAAGCGAAACGCCCCGCGTAAGCAGGGCGTTCCGCATATCGAGTGCGCCAACAGGGACTCGAACCCCGAACCCGCTGATTAAGAGTCAGCTGCTCTGCCAGTTGAGCTATTGGCGCTGGCTGCCGGTCAGTTCTGATCCGTTCGGTTCGGTTCCCTTTCGGTTTCCCGTTCCGGCCGGTCTCCCTGGCGACGTGGAAAACATTAGCACGGTCGTGTGGGGGCGCCGAACAGGGGGGTCGGTTTTGGGTTCGGCGAGGTTGCCGGGGTGGGAACGCAACCTCGGGGCGGGGCGTTGCGTCTCTATGGAGGGCGATCGGTCAGGGGCGATCACCCGGTGTGCATCTTGTGGTCCCTTCACACACTGTCGGGGCATTGCTGCACACTGTTCACAGGCGTAGTGGCGCATCGGATCGGACGGACTGTTGCCCATGAGGGAGTGGCGTAATTCGGTCGGGGTTCCCGTACGGGTTTCACGACTGTTGACAATGTTGATCTTCGGCTTGGTGGCGTTGCTCGTCGCCGGCTGCAGCGAATCGGGTTCGGGGGCCACTCCGGCGTCCGATGAGGTGCCGCCCGCACCGACACTGGAACTGGCGCCGCAGAACGGCGCCAAGGACATCTCACCGGCCGGGCCGATCAAGGCGACGGCGGTCAACGGCAAGATCGTCGAGGCAGTGCTGACCAACTCGGAAGGCGGGAAGCTGTCCGGTGCCATCGCGCCGGACGGGGCGAGCTGGACGGCGGGCGAGAAGCTCGGCTACGGCAAGACCTACACGCTGTCCGTGACCGCACAGGGGGCGAGCGGGCCGGCCATCACCCAGCAATCCACCTTCAGCACGGTCTCGCCGGGCAAGAAGAGCTTCGTGTCGATGAACCCGCTCGACGGGCAGACCGTCGGCGTGGGGCAGCCGCTGGCCTTCTACTTCAGCCAGAACGCCCCGGCGCCGGACAAGGCCAAGGCCGAGGAAGCGATCAAGATCAGCACCGAGCCGGCCGTGGAGGGCGCCTTCTACTGGTTCAACAGCCGCGAGGTGCACTGGCGGCCGAAGGACTACTGGAAGCCGGGCACCAAGGTGTCGATCGACGTCGACGTGTACGGCAAGGACCTCGGCAACGGGGTCTGGGGCGAGGAGGACCGCAAGGCCACCATCACGATCGGCGATGCGGTCGTCCTGAAGGCCGACGGTGCCTCGCACCAGATGAGCATCGAGAAGAACGGCGAGGTGATCCGGACCATGCCGGTGTCGCTGGGCAAGCCGTCCTTCCCGTCCAACAACGGCGTGCACGTGGTCACCGAGCACCACGCCACCAAGGTGATGGACTCCTCGACCTACGGTCTGCCGATCGAGGCCGGCGGCTACCGCACCGAGGTGAAGTGGGCGGTCCGGATCTCCAACGGTGGAGAGTTCCTGCACGCCGCGCCGTGGTCGGTGGGCGACCAAGGACGGCGCAACGTCAGCCACGGCTGCATCAACATGAGCATGGAGAACGCCAAGTGGGTCTTCGACCTGCTGAAGAAGGGCGACGTCGTGCAGATCACCAATTCCGGCGGGCCGAACCTGCGTTCCTGGGACGGTTTCGGGGACTGGCAGATCCCGTGGGACCAGTGGGTGCAGGGCAACAGGTGAGTTGGGCGTGAGCGGTCGTTCCCGGCAGCACCGGGAACGACCGCTCGCCCCGAGCGACCGGGCAATGAAGAAAGGCCCCGTTCCAGCGGAACGGGGCCTTTCTTCATTGGGGTGAGTGACGGGAATCGAACCCGCGACACCTGGGACCACAACCCAGTGCTCTACCGACTGAGCTACACCCACCTCGGCCGCTCGGACCGGCCCTTTCGGACCCCTTCCGGAGCAACGCTCACATAGTAGCGTGCGCTGTCACCGGGTTTCCCACCGGCTCCGGTTATCCCGGTGCGCGCTGGTCAGCGGCCGTTCTCCGGGGTCTCGCGGGCCTTGCCGGCGCCATCGCCGTTGAGCAGTTCGGCGGCCACCGCCTGGGCCTGTTCGCTGGTCGGCCCCGGCTGCGGGACGAACGCCGTCCGCCGGTAGTAGGCCAGCTCGCGGATGGACTCCCGGATGTCGGCCAGCGCGCGGTGCGCGAGGCCCTTCTCCGGCTGCGCGTAGTAGATCCGCGGGTACCAGCGGCGGCACAGCTCCTTGATGGACGACACGTCCACCATCCGGTAGTGCAGGTGGGCGTCCAGCCGCGGCATGTCGCGCGAGATGAAGCCGCGGTCGGTGGCGATCGAGTTGCCGGCCAGCGGCGCGGAACGGTCGACCGGCACGTACTGGCGGATGTACTCCAGCACCCGCTGTTCGGCTTCTTCGAGGGTCACCTCGGAGCGGCGCACCTCTTCGGTGAGCCCGGAGCGGTCGTGCATGTCGCGCACCACGTCGGGCATCCCGGCGAGCGCCTCGTCGTCGGCGTGGATGACGATGTCCACGCCTTCGCCGAGGATGTTGAGGTCGGCATCGGTGACCAGGGCGGCGATCTCGATCAGCGCGTCCTTGCCGAGATCGAGACCGGTCATTTCGCAGTCGATCCACACTAGACGGTCATTCACCCGAGGCAGCCTAACCCGCCACGGGACGTGATCGTGCAGCCGTGCCGGTCATGCCTCCAGGCGGGCGAGCAGTTCGCGCGGCACGACCTTGCCGGTGGCGTTGCGCGGCAGCTCGTCGAGGAACACCACATCGCGGGGCATGGCGAATTTCGACAGCCTGCCGCGAAGCCGGTCGCGCAGCTGCTCGGCGTCCAGGTCGCCGTCGGCGCGGAGCGCCACGAACGCCGCGAGCCGCTGTCCGAACTCGGCGTCGTCGACGCCGATGACGGCGGCCTCGGACACCTCGGGCATCCCGGCGATGGCGTCCTCGGTCTCCTTGGGGTAGACGTTCTCACCACCGGAGATGATCATGTCGTCTTCGCGGCCGACGACGAACAGCCGCCCGGCGGCGTCGATGCGCCCGAGGTCGCCGGTGGACATCAGCCCGTCGCGGATCTCCCGGCTGCTGCCGTTGGTGTAGCCCTCGAAGAGCATGTCGTTGCCCGCGAAGATCCGCCCGGTCGCGCCGCGGCGCACCGGTGTCCCGTCCTCGCCGAGGATGCGCACGATCGTGCCTCGCGGCGGCCGGCCCGCAGTGCCGGGAGCGGCGCGCAGGTCGTGCGGTGCCGCGATGCTCACCCACGACACCTCGGTGGAGCCGTAGAGGTTGTAGAGCACCGGCCCGAAGGCGCGCTGGAACCTGGTGGCCAGGTCGGCGGGCAGCGCCGAACCGCTGCTCGCCACGATGCGCAGCGCGTCGTGTCCGTACTTGGTGCGGATCCGCTCGGGGAGTTCGAGGATGCGCTGCAGCATCACCGGCACCGCGAACATCGACGTGCACTGGTGGCGCTCCAGGGCACTGAGCGCGTGCTCGGGATCGAACTTGCGGTGCAGCACCAGGGTCGCGCCGAGCACCGAGCCGAGCTGGAACGCCGCGATTCCCCAGGTGTGGAACAGCGGCGCGCTGACGAGCACTCGTTCGCCGCTGCGCAGCGGCACCCGGGACAGGATCGATGCCGCGGGGGCCAGCCCCGGCGGATCGGGGCGGCGGGCGCCCTTCGGGGTTCCGGTGGTGCCGGAGGTGAGCACGATCATCCGGGAGTGCCGGCCCGGCCGGGGCAGCTGCTTGGCCGGGGCGGTGGTGATCAGGTGCTCGAGGGTGTCGTGGCGGGTGGTGCCCTCGGTCCATGCCAGCACGGCATCGAGGTCCTCGGGCAGGTTCGGCAGGTGGCTGCGGAACTCGGCGTCCAGGACGAGCAGGCCGACCCGCTGCTCGGCGATCACGTCGACGAGCTGGCGGCTGCTCAGGCCGGTGTTGAGCAGCACCACGTCGACGCCGAGCTTGGCGGCGGCGACGATCGTTTCGACCGGGCCGTGGTGGTTGCGGCACAGCACGCCGATCCGGGTGCCGCCGGGGACGCGGTCGCGCAGGCCGTTGGCCAACCGGGTGGTGCGTTGCGAGAGCTCGGCGTAGCTGAGCGCGCCGCGCTCGTCGATTACGGCCGGGCGGTCGGCGTGGCGCACCGAGCCGACGGCGAAGCCCAGCGGCGGCGTGATGCCCCAGCGCCGCCAGGCGAGGACGACCCGCAGCAGCTTGTCCGGCCGGAGCGGGCTGATCACCCCCTGCTTGGCCAGGACGAACGCCGTGTGCAGGCCGGACGTTCCGCGCCCGAGGAGCGCGGCTGATCGTTGCCAGAACGTGCTCACGCAGTCACCTCTCGGTCGCCAGGTTACCGAGAGTAGATAATGCCGTGGGCGGACTGCGCGGGGAAGACCGAGATCACGAGAGCGGGGGCGGACCGTCGTCCGCCCCCGCTCTCGATGGGTGTTCACTCGAGCGTGGCGGCCTGCACGATCGCGTCGCGCAAGGCCGCCCGCAGCCTGCCGACCTCCAGCGGCGACAGCACTGCGGTCTCGCCCGGCGGGGCGATCAGCACGACGTTCTCCTGGTTGACGAACACCGACATGTCCCGACGTCTGCCGGCGACATCGCGGCAGCTCACGTGCCACTGCTTGGTGGGCTCCACGATCCCCAGCCTCCCTGTTGCAGTCCGCGCGCTCTGCCTCCAGCGCGCGGTATTGATCGAGGGACGCGGTTGGGTATGAACCGTGACGGCATATGACAAGATCAGTCGCGGGAGTGGCTCAGAACACATCTCCATCGGGTTATCTGGAAATTTCGAGTGATCGTTCACTCGAACGGCGGTTCCCGGAAAAGCAGAAGTCCGCAGCTCCGTTCGAAGCTGCGGACGTGAGTCGGCGGGCTGGGGCTCAGACCGGGCGGACCACCAGGCCGTTCGCCTCGGCGGTGAAGGTGACCGCCGCTTCTTCGAAGTCGGCGATCGGCAGCTCGTCGCGGACCAGCCGGTGCGGCGCGTCGAAGGCCTCCACCCGGATCTCGCCGGTGCTCAGCGTGCGCTCCGGGAAGTCCACGCCGCCGACCTTGACCTCCAGCTCGCTGCCCTGCACCGCGATGGTCAACCAACCGCCGGGCACCGTCAGCTGCTCGCCGTCGTAGGTCAGGGTGAGCCGGCTGGCGGCGGGGTCCTCGGAGCGGACGGCGACGTGCGAGATCGCGACGTCGCGGTGGCCCGAGTCGCCGGCCAGGGCGATCACGTCCCGCGTGACCTCCTCGGCCGGGCCGTCGCCCGGCTTCGGCGTGAGCACCGGGGCGCGCAGCTCGGCGGCCACCCGGTAGGGCTGCCACGACCCGGCGCCGATCAGGTTGACCACCGCGGTGACGTCGACGTCGGCCAGCAGCCGGGCGCTGCCCGGAGCCGGCGTCACTTCGACGGCGTCGACGTCGCGCCGGTTCAGCAGCTCGCGCAGCGCCTTCGCGCGCTGCCTGCTGTTGCGGTCGAATCCGCGGGTGATCGCCACCGTCCCCGAGCCGGCGGCCGCCACGGCGGCTTCGGTCAGGTCCGCCAGCGGGGCCCAGATCCGGGCGGGATCCTCCGGCCGGGGTTGCCGGCGGGAACGGGCGAAGCTCGGGGCATCGGTCGTGGTTTCCATCATCAACCACTTTAGTCCGCGATGAAGGGTCCCCTTGCCTACCGGTGGGTGCCTTCACGGTGTGAATTCGATCGCTGTGCCGATTCCGCCCGGGTCGCGTGGGCCGATCGGAGCAGGCGGACGGCTCGGCGATCGGAGTGGTCCGGCCGCCGAACGGTCTTGTCGCGCGGCGCACCTGGGGCAATGCTGGGGCGATCATCGAGGGGAGCGGGATGACCGAGGTGCACTTCCCCGAACTCGGGCGCAGGCAGGCCGGTCGCGATCCGGCGCGCGGCGTGCTGGTGTGCTGGCTGGTCGCGGACGGCAGCCGGGTGCGCGTGGGCGACCGGTTGGCGGAGATCCGGGTGGGCGGCGATCGCTGCGGTCGGACGGTCGGCTGGGTTTCCGCGCTGGCCACCGGCACGCTGTGGCACCAGGTGCGGCCCGGCGAGGTGCTCACCGCCGGCGTGGTGGTGGGCCTGATCGACTGAGAGCTGCCCGGGAGGCTGCGGCAGCGCGGGCTTTTGCGCTTTGAAGCGGCGAAGCCGCGTAGCCCACCCTCGCAACTCGCACCGCCGCGGGTTCTCAGACCGTGCCCGCCCTTCTGGGCTACTGGGCGAGGCCAGTCCCCGATGCCGCGTGGTCATTCGCAAGTCGGGGATCCCGGAGTCCAGGCGGCGTCTGTAACTCCCGCAGGGGGCCGCTACTTGCACCGCCACGCAGAACGAGTTCGGAAACAGCAAGGCGGGCGTGGTCGCGGGCCGGGCCCGGTTGTTAGGTTGGTGGCAGTGACGCGGGGTGCCCGGCTGCCGGGCTGAGAACAGACCCGTTGAACCTGACCTAGCTCGTACTAGCGGAGGGACGTCATGGTTCCCAATGTGCTGACCATCGCCGGCACCGACCCCAGCGGCGGAGCAGGCGTGCAGGCCGACCTGAAGACCTTCTCGGCGCACGGCGCCTACGGCATGTCCGTGATCACCGCGCTGGTCGCGCAGACGACCACCGGGGTTTCCGAGGTCCACGAGGTGCCGCCGGAGTTCATCACCGCGCAGCTGGTCACGTTGCTCGACGACGTGCGGGTGGACGCGGTCAAGATCGGCATGCTGGCCAACGCCGAGGTGATCCGCGCGGTGGTCGAGGTGCTCGACCGCTACGCGCCGCCGCACGTCGTGCTGGACCCGGTGATGGTCGCCAAGAGCGGGGACCGGCTGCTCGCCCCGGAAGCGGTCGGCGCGCTGCGCGAGGAACTGCTGCCGCGGGTGGACCTGATCACCCCGAACCTGCCGGAGGCCGCGGACCTGCTGGGCGAGCCGGAGCTCACCGACCCCGCCGACATGCCCGCGCAGGCCGAGCGGCTGGCCGGGCTGGGGGCGAAGCAGGTGCTGCTCAAGGGCGGCCACCTCGACGGCGGGACCAGCGTGGACCTGCTGTACGGCGACGGGATCGCCGAGTTCCTCTCCAGCGAGCGGGTCGCGACCACCAACGACCACGGCACCGGCTGCACGCTGTCGGCCGCGATCGCCGCGCTGCGGCCGCAGCGCGGCGACTGGCTCGAAGCGGTGCGCGAGGCCAAGGAGTACCTGACGGAGGCCCTGCGCGCCTCCGACCGGCTCGACGTGGGCCACGGCCACGGCCCGGTCCACCACTTCCACCACTGGTGGTGACCCGGCGACCCGCCCTGCCGCAATTTCAATGGAAATCGGACCTTCGATTTCCATTGAAATTGCGTGCGCCGTTCGCCGCGGTGCCGAGACACGATCACGAGAGGTTCTGATGAGCAAGTTGCCCGCTCCGCCCGCCGACGGTTTCTGCGCCAAGGCTTGGGCGCACACCGCCGATCTGCAGCAGGCGATCGTCGAGCACCCGTTCAACGCCGCGCTGACCGACGGCACCCTGGACCGCGACCGCTTCGCGTTCTACATCGTGCAGGACGCGCGCTACCTGGTCGGTTTCGCGCAGGCGCTGGCCGCCGCCGCGACGCGCGCCGACAACGCCGAGGACGCCGCGTTCCTCGCCGGCGCCTCGCAGGGCGCGCTGGTCGAGGAGCGCCGGTTGCACGCCGGGTACGTCGCCGAGTTCGGCCTGTCCGACGCCGAGATCGCCGGGATCGGCACGTCCCCGTCCTGCCTGGCCTACACCTCGTTCCTGCGCGCGAACGCGCTGACCGAGGCGTATCCGGTGCTGCTGGCGGCGATCCTGCCGTGCTTCTGGGTGTACCAGCACGTCGGCACCGCGATCCTGGAGGCCACCGGAGGCGCCGAGGGCCACCCGTACCGGGCGTGGATCCAGACCTACGCCGACGACGAGTTCGCCGCGGCCGTGCTGACCGCCCGCGACCTCACCGATCGGGTCGCCGAGGCCGCGGACGACGAGACCCGGCAGCGGATGCTCGAAGCGTTCACCCGGGCCACCGAGTACGAGTGGCTGTTCTGGAACAGCGCCTGGATCAAGGAGGAATGGCCCACCGCGCGCTTCCTCGGCTGAGGATTTCCCGGCTCGTCCGCGCGGCGGCGCAAGTTGCGCGGGCGGGTCGGGCGGCAGCGGGCCCACGGGCGAAACCCGTTGCGAGGTGGGAATAATCCGCGCCGACTCGATGTGACCGGGCGCACATGTTGCACCGCTAACGTATCGTGCGGTGCAGCGATGCTCTCTGCGAGACGCCCGTCCGGGCGAGGAGCAAAGCGTGGATTCTTCCACCCGTGGACGGAGTTTCGTCGGCCGTGGGCACTTCTCTTCTGATCGTCATCGCGGGCATGCTGGTGCCCGTGCTGGCGGCTGCGCCGTTCTACATCGCCGACCGCCGTCGGCAGCGCGAAGACATCGCGGGCGGCGAGGAGTAGCTCAGCGCCCGTAGATCGCCTTCGCGAGTTCTTCCTTTGCCTGCTTCAGTTCTCGCAGCACGTCGGTGGCGAATCCGCCGCTGGTCGGCATGGCCGGGACCCGCAGTCCTTCGCTGAGCGTCCAGCCGGAACCGCGGTCGATCAGCGACCGGTGCTTGTTGGTGTAGTAGCCCGAGTTGATCGACACCGCGACCCCGTGCGCCCCGGCCGCCGCGGCCATCAGGTGCAGGTGGAACCGGCTGGACAGCCAGCGCTGCCCACCCGTCGCGGGCAGCCCGGCGTCCATGATCTCGGCGAACGGGTAGAACCGGGCGCCCGGCAGGTCGTGCTCGACCAGCGCGAAGACCTCGCGGTCCACCCGCGGGATGCCCTCCACGATGCCGACCTGCTCGGGTCGCACGCCCCATTCGCTGAGCGTGTCCAGCAGGAATCCGGCCAGCGCGGGCACCGTCACGTCGAGCAGGTCCGACTGCAGGCACACCATGACCTCGCGCAGGTCGTCGTCCCGGTACAGGCCGGGTTCGACGCCGAAGAACATGTCGTCGCCGGTGTGCGAGGCGGCGCCGGCCAGCGCCACCGACGGCTCGTCGCGCACGTCGACGACGTCGAACTGCGCGGTGAGGTTGCGCAGCAGCGGCTCCGCTTCGGGCGCGACCGGCCAGAAGCCCTGACCGGTCATCACGGCCCGGCCGCCGGACCGCCGGGTCGCCGCCACTGCGGCCGCGAGCAGGCCGAGGTGGCGCGGCCAGATGCCGTTGACGAACCCGCCGCCGATGACGTGCACCAGGTCGACCCGGGCGGCCAGTTCGATGCCCGCCACCCAGCGCGGCGCCAGCCCCGGGTTGTCGATCGCGTGCTGCACGAACGACGCGACCTCCCACGGGCCGTCGGACGGGGCTTCCCAGCACAGCCGCCAGAACGTGTCGGTGAACCGGACCCGCGGGTGCAAGTGACCGAGCAGCACCTCGCTCGGTCCGGGGTTGGGGCAGTCGACCCAGATCTCGCTGTCCGGGGCGACGCGCGCCAGGTGCTTCAGCCAGGCCGCGGCGATCAGCTCGTCCCCGTAGTTCGGATGTCCGGTGGTGGCGACGAGGTAGATGGTCGGCGGGTTGGTCAACAAGGGGCTCCAGCCTTCGGGTGCCGAGTCCCTTTCGAACGTAGCAACGAGTCGGCCCCGAAGGCCGGGGCGAGTGAGATCTCGCACCCGGCTCTCGCCACTGGTACCAATTAGGTTGGGCTAACTTAACTTGGAGATGATTTCGGGATGGGGCTTGCATAGCGGTGCGGGTGGCGGCCCCCTGCGGGAATTGCGGCCGCCGTCTGGACTCCGGGATCCCCGACTTGCGTATGACCCAATACGCGGCGTCGGGGCTGTCCTCGCCAGACGACGTCTGAGAACCCGCGGCGGTGCGAGCTGAGTCCCACACCGCATGCGGCTGACGCCGCATGCTGAAAGGCCCCACAACTTGGGAGGCGTCTTGACGATTCGATCGCAGGCGAAGGTGGGCACCGACAAGCCGGCTCGCTACGCCAAGCAGTTGTCCTCGCACCTCGGCCGGAAGTGCGAGGTTTCCGAGGAGCCGGAAGGCATCCGCATCACCCTGCCCGCCGATCGCGGTGCGGGCAGCTGCCTGCTGGTGAGCGAGCCGGACGCGCTCGCCCTGCGCGCCGAGGCGGAGAACGCCGAGGTGCTCGACCGGGTGCAGGACGTGATCGGCCGCCACCTCGAGCGGTTCGGTCAGCGCGACGAGCTGAAGGTCGACTGGACGAACGACTGAGTATTAACAGCGGCGAGGATCATTCCTTGCCGATCTCGTCGCGGAGCCGGGCCAGCCGCTGGCGGGACCGGTTGAACTTGGCCTCGAAGTGCTTCTCGAACAGGTCGGTCGGCAGCTCCGGGATCTCCACCGGCTCCGCCGTGCGCTGCTGCGGCGCGACCGACACCGGCTGGGGCTCCTCGGGCTTCGGCTCGGGCTCCGCCGGTGCCGCCTGATCGGTGCTCGGCCGCCGGGCGATGACCGTCGGCGAGGCCGACCTGGCCGGGGCGTCCGGCGTGCGCAGCGCGTGCTTGCCCTTCGGTGCGATCGCCGCTTCGGAGACACCGCTCTCGGCGAGACGCCGGTTCGCCCGTTGCAGCAGCGGCCAGAAGATCAGCGTGGCCAAGGCGAAACCGGTGACGAACATCAGCACGAGCAGGTCCACGAGGTGCTCCGATCAGCTCTGCCGGGCGGGTCCGGGGTGCGGGGCGGCGCCGTTGGTGCGCGCCCGCTCGATGGGGATGGTGTAGGTCTGCACGTCCTCGCGCTGTTCGGGCAGTCGCACCGGCTGCTGCTCGATCTGCGCTTCCTGGGTGACTTGCCTGGTCTCGTCGTCCGCGATGCTCAGCGCCGTGTTCTGGCCGCGCAGGTCGGCCGCGGAGTCGTCCAGCAGTCGGCGGGCGTTGTCCATCGCCGCCAGCACCGAGGTGCGCATCTCCTCCAGTCGGAGCTGCTTGGTGCGGATCTCCTCCAGCGCGGCCAGCCGCCGCTTCTCGGTTTCGGCGTCCCACTCGCCGCACTGCCGGCGGGTGTCGGCGATCAGCGTGTCGGCCTCTTCCTGGGCCTCCGACATGGTCCGCTTGTACTCGTTGCGGATGTTCTGCCGCAGCCGGTGTTCCCGGGAGCGCAGATCGCTGGCCTTCTGGTCGTGCTCGCGGTGCAGCCGCGCGCGCCTCGATTCGACGTCCGCGACCAGCTCGCTGCACTCGTTTCGCAGCTCGCCCGCGGCTCGTTCGGCTTCGCCGATCAGCTCGCGCGCCTCGGTCTCCGCGGTGCCGCGGATGATCTCGGCCTGCCGCCGCGCCCGATCGCGCAGGGTCTGCACCTCTTCTTCGGCGATCGAGAGCATGTTCTGCACGCGCTGGGAGGCGGCGGGCAGTCCGGTGTCGGAGGATTCGATGCGCTTGAGGCGTTCCTCGGCGGCGTCGAGGCTGCGGCGGGTGTCGTCGCAGAGCTTCCGGAGGTCGGAGTTGAGCTGTGCCGCTTCGTTGCGGTCGATGGTGACCAGTCGCAGCTGGTCCTCCAGCAGTTCCAGGTGCTCGATGACCTGGTGGCGGTTGAAGCCTCGGACCTGGATGTCGAATCCCGGCCGGAGGGGCACGACAGAGTCGGCGTCTTCCATTGGTGAACTCCTCTCCGGACGGTGCGGCCGATTCGATAGCTCGGAGAGTAGGGGCGATGGTGGGTGCTCGCCCAGCGGAAAACAACGATCATCACCGGATCAGGTACTGATGATCAGGCGATCACAACGCCGTCGCACTCTCAGTGATCGTGACGCGGCTTCGTCCACTGTGCTCATTTCGCACGTTCGGTGACGAGTCCGGGCCGGCCGCGCGCCGGGATGCGTCAGTCGGGTGAGGCACGGTCACGAGATCGGGTAGTCAGGTTAGGCTTCGCTCACAGAACGGAACGGATTGCTGTGCTTAGGGAGCGTTGCGTGACGACTGGAGTCGACCTTGCCGGGCAGCCGCACCAGCGGACCTCGGTGCTGTTGCGGCGGTGGCTGGCCGAGACGCACACCCCGGTCGCCGAGGGACCTCTGCGGTTGACCATCGGATCGCTGCGCCTGCGCACGGACGTCGTCTACGACTCGCCGACCGGCGCGCACGGCTTCGGCCCGATCCACGTGCTGGACGCGACGGGCGGCCCGGTCGAGGTGGCCGAGCCGGCGTTGCTCGCGGCCGCGTGCTCCGCCGACGCGCGAGCCCGGGCGCTGCCCGATGCACCGATCAACGCCGCCGGCTCGGGCTCGCTGCTGGACTGGCTGGTCGACGCCTTGCCGCGTCGCGCGGTCGATCCGCTGGCACTGCCCGAGGACCTGGTCGCGGTGGCCCGCTCGGTCTCCGATGCCGAGGAGGCGCAGCGCTGGTTGTCCTCGCACGTCGAGGGCCGATTGCTGCCCGCGGTTCGCGGCTGGCAGCCCGGCGACGTCACCGGTGCGACCGCGGCGCTGTTGACGCGTGGCGCGCTGACGGTCATCGGGTTGCTGGGGCGGCGCGGTGTCGTGCACGAGGCGGATCTGCTCGCCGCGCTCGCGGATCGGCTGCGGGCCGTCGCCGAGGCGTATCCGGACCTGGAATGGCTGGTCGGGCACTGGTTGACCAGCCCGACGCTGACCGATCTCGCCGCGCTCAATGGCTCCGGGCTGCGGTATCGCGCGGAGTCGGGGGAGATCCGGGTGCAGGCGGTGCCGTTCGAGGTGCGGAACCCGCTGCGGTCGGACGTCCCGGACGTTCCCGGCGTGCCGATCCCGGAGCTGGGCGCGGGCTGGTCGCTGCGGCCGGTCCGGGTCGACGGCGCGGACGGCGGGCCGGACGTCGAGCTGGTGCACCGCTGGATGAACAACGAGCACGTCGCGGTCAACTGGGACCAGGCGTGGCCGGTGGCGCAGTGGCGGGACGAGCTGGCCGGTCAGCTCGCCGGGCAGCATTCGGTGCCGTGCATCGTCGGGCTCGACGGGCGGGATGTCGGATACGTCGAGCTGTACCGGGTGCAGCGCGACAAGTTGGCGCGCTGCTACTCGCACGAGCCGCACGACCTCGGCGTGCACATCGCGATCGGCGAGCCGGACGCGATCGGGCGCGGCGTAGGGTCGGCGCTGCTGCGCGCGGTGGCCGAGGGATTGCTGGCCGCCGACCGGGAATGCCGGCGGGTCGTCGCCGAGCCCAACGTCCACAATGGAGCCTCAGTGGGCGCGTTCGGCAAGGCCGGCTTCGACCGGGCCGCGGAGGTGGGTCTGCCGAACAAGAACTCGGCCCTGATGGTGTTCGCGCGACCCGCGTCGGGTGAGTAGCCCCACGTCGGTCGATGCGCCTGGCGGCTGTACCGCGAAACGGTTGGGAATTAAGGTAAGCCTTACCTGTTTTGTTGATCGTGGGGAGACCGATGCCGGGCCGTGCCGACGAGCAACTGCCATTGTCCACCGCGCAGGCGGGGATCTGGTTCGCGCAGCAGCTGGATCCAGCCAACCCGATCTTCAACACCGCCGAGTACGTCGAGGTGCACGGGCCCGTGGACCCGGCCCGGTTCGCGTCGGCGTTGCGCCGGGTGGTCGCCGAGGCGGAGACGCTGCGGCTGCGGGTGGTCGACTCCGCAGGTGAGCCGCGGCAGGTCATCGACGAGCCCGACGACTTCGAGCTCCCGGTGATCGACTGCTCGACCGCCGCCGATCCCGAGGCGCACGCGCTCGCCTGGATGCGCGCCGACCTGCGGGAACCCGTCGACCTGACGCGGTCGCGGGCCGATGGCGGCCGGCTGTGGACCGCGGCGCTGCTCAAGCTCGGCGACGAGCGCTGGTGGTGGTACCAGCGGATCCACCACGTGGCCATCGACGGGTACGGCTTCTCCCTGCTGCTCCGACGGGTCGCCGAGCTGTACGACGAACCGGACGCCGGGCCGTCGCCGTTCGGCCCGCTGAGCTCGCTGCCGGCCGCGGAACTGGACTACCGGGAGTCGCCGAAGTTCGCCGCCGACGCGGAGTTCTGGCGGGAGCAGTTCGCCGACCACCCGGACGTCGTGTCGCTGGCCGGGGATTCGAGCGCCGCCGCGCACTCGTTCCGCCGGCAGACCGGCACCTCCGCGGCGGGGCGCGCGCTGGCGCTCGCCGGGAGCGAGAGCCGCGCGACCGGGACGCACGCGCTCATCGCCGCCTTCGGCGCCTACCTGCACCGGATGACCGGAGCCGCGGACGTGGTGCTCGGGCTGCCGGTGATGGGGCGGCTCGGGTCGGCGGGGTTGCTGCGGGTGCCCGGCATGGTCGTCAACGTGCTGCCGCTGCGGCTGCGGATCGCCCCGGACACCACGCGCGCCGAGCTGATCTCGCAGGTCGGCAAGGCCATGCGCGAGGTGCACAAGCACCAGCGCTACCGCGGCGAAGACCTGCGCCGGGACCTCGGGCTGCTGGGCTCGGACCGGCCGCTGTTCGGACCGCTGATCAACATCAAGTCCTTCGACTACGAGCTGGCCTTCGACGGAAGCCCGGCGACCGTGCACAACCTCGCGGCCGGGCCGGTCGACGACCTGACCGTCGCGGCGTACCCGACCGGCGACGACGAGCTGCGGTTCGAGTTCGACGCCAACCCGGATCGCTACGGCGAGCCGGAGCTCACCGCGCACCGCGAACGGTTCCTGCGCTTCCTCCAGGCGTTCGCGGACTGCCCCGGCGACACCCCGGTCGGCCGGATCGACCTGCTCTCGCCGCAGGAGCGCGACCGGATCCTCGACGAGTGGAACGCGCCGATCCCGGGCATCCGGGAACAGCCCGCGGCGACCCTGCCGCAGCTGTTCGAGGAGCAGGCGATGCGCACACCGGACGCGGTCGCGGTCACGTTCGGCGACCAGCGCCTCACCTACGCCGAGCTCGACGCGCAGGCCAACCAGCTCGCGCACCACCTCATCGACCACGGCGTCGGGCCGGAGCAGCTGGTCGCGCTGGCGCTGCCGCGCTCCGCCGAGCTGGTCGTGGCGCTGCTGGCGGTGCTGAAGGCCGGTGCCGCGTACCTGCCGCTGGACCCGGGGCACCCCGCCGAGCGGATCCGCTACATCGTCGGCGACGCGCAGCCGACCGTGCTGATCAGCGATGCCGACCACGCGGCGCGGCTGCCGGAGGGCACCACGCGCATCCTGCTGGACGATCCGGGCGAGATCGCGGAGATCGCCCGGCATTCGCAGCGCGACCCGAAGTCGGGCGAGCGCGGGCCGCTGACCGCCGAGCACGCCGCCTACGTGATCTACACCTCCGGCTCGACCGGGCGGCCCAAGGGCGTGGCGATCCCGCACCACAACGTGGTCCGGCTCTTCGGCGCCACCGACCCGTGGTTCTCCTTCGGCGCCGACGACGTCTGGACGCTGTTCCACTCCTACGCCTTCGACTTCTCCGTCTGGGAGCTGTGGGGCGCGCTGCTGCACGGCGGCCGGCTCGTGGTGGTCCCGCACGAGGTCAGCCGGTCGCCGCAGGAGTTCCTGCGGCTGCTGGCCCGCGAACGCGTGACCGTGCTCAACCAGACGCCTTCGGCGTTCTACCAGCTAAGCCAGGCCGACCGGGAGAACCCGGGCACCGAGCTGGCGCTGCGGTACGTGATCTTCGGCGGCGAGGCGCTGGAACTGTCCAGGTTGGACGACTGGTACGCCCGGCGGCCGGAGTCGCCGAAGCTGATCAACATGTACGGGATCACCGAGACCACCGTGCACGTGTCCTACGTGGAGCTCGACCGCGAGGCGGTGGCCCGCCGCGACGGCAGCCTGATCGGCCGCGGCATCCCGGACCTGCGGGTGTACCTGCTCGACGGGCTGCTGCAGCCGGTGCCGCCGGGCGTGGTCGGGGAGCTGTACGTGGCCGGCGAAGGCCTGGCCCGCGGCTACCTCGGGCGGCGCGGGCTGACCGCGCAGCGGTTCGTCGCGGACCCGCACGGCGCGCCGGGCACCCGCATGTACCGCTCCGGCGACCTGGGCAGGTGGCGGCCGGACGGCGGCATCGAGTTCGTCGGCCGCGCCGACCAGCAGGTCAAGGTGCGCGGGTTCCGCATCGAGCTCGGCGAGATCGAGGCGCAGCTGCTCGCGCATCCGGCGGTGCGGCAGGCCGCCGTCGTGGTGCGCGAGGACCAGCCGGGCGATCAGCGGCTGGTCGGCTACGTGGTCGGCGCGGCCGCGGCGAGCGAACTGCGGGGGCACCTGGCCGAGCGGCTGCCGGGCTACATGGTGCCGTCGGCCTTCGTGCCGGTGGACGAGATCCCGTTGACGGCCAACGGGAAGCTGGACATCCGGGCGTTGCCCGCGCCGGACTTCGGCGGGGATGCCGGTGGCCGGGAACCGCGCGACGCCGTCGAGGCGGCGCTGTGCCGGTTGTTCGCCGAGGTGCTCGGCGTCCGCGGGGTCGGCATCGACGACGGGTTCTTCGAGCTGGGCGGGCATTCCCTGCTGGCCGCGCGGTTGCTGGCGCGGGTGCGCACCGAGCTCGGTGCGGAGCTGACCATCCGCAGCCTCTTCGACCACCCGACCGTCGCGGGCCTCGCCGCGCAGCTCGGAACGGGTGCGCGACGGCCCGCGCTGCGGCCGGTGCAACGGCCGGAGCAGATCCCGCTTTCGTTCGCGCAGCAGCGCTTGTGGTTCCTGAACCGGCTGGAAGGCAGCAGCGCCACCTACAACATGCCGCTGGTGCTGAGGATGTCCGGCGAGCTGGACGTGGCGGCGCTGCGCGCGGCCATCGGCGACGTCGTGCGCCGGCACGAGAGCCTGCGCACGATCTTCCCGGACGAGCTCGGCGAGCCGCGCCAGCAGGTGCTCGACGCCGTGCCCGAGCTGACAGTGGTCCGGGTCCCGGCTTCCGGTGATCAGCAGTTTCAATTGAAACTGCTGAACTCCGAGGGGTCGGAGCCGGTGATCGGGGTTGACGGTGAGTTTGAGGCCGCCGTTCGGCGGGGGTTCGACCTGGCCGAGGAGCCGCCGATGCGGACAGTGCTCTTCACGGCGTCCGAATCGGCCCAGGAGCGCGGCGAGCACCTGCTGCTCGTGCTGCTGCACCACGTGGCCGGTGACGAGTGGTCCACTCGACCGCTGGTGCGCGACCTGTCGACCGCCTATGCCGCGCGGGCGGCGGGCACGGCCCCGGACTGGCCGGATCTTCCCGTGCAGTACGTGGATTACACGCTCTGGCAGCGGGAACTGCTCGGGGACGAGGTCGACCCGGACGGGCTCGCGGGGCGGCAGCTGGCGTTCTGGCGGCAGGCCCTCGCCGACCTGCCCGACCAGCTGGAGCTGCCCACCGACTTCCCGCGCCCGGCGGTGTCCAGCCACCGGGGCGGGACGGTGCGGTTCGAGCTCGATCCCGCCCTGCACCAGCGGCTCCGGCGGCTGGCGGGCGAACACCGGGCCAGCGTTTTCATGGTGCTGCAGGCCGGGCTGGCGGCGCTGCTGACCAGGCACGGCGCCGGCACCGACATCCCGATCGGGTCGCCGGTGGCCGGTCGCGGCGACGACTCGCTCGACGACCTGGTCGGCTTCTTCGTCAACAGCCTCGTGCTGCGCACCGACACCTCCGGGGAGCCGAGCTTCGCCGAGCTGGTCGACCGGGGGCGGCAGGTCGACCTGGCCGCGTTCGACAACGCGGAGCTGCCGTTCGAGCGGCTCGCCGAGGTGCTCAACCCGGCTCGTTCGCTGTCCCGGCACCCGCTGTTCCAGGTGATGCTCGCGTACTGGGGCGCGGCCGAGGCCGTCGCGGCGGACCTGCCCGGGCTCGAGACCACAGTGGACACCGTGCCCGCCGGGGCGGCCAAGTTCGACCTGGCGTTCAGCCTCAGCGAGCGCGCCGACGGCGGGTCCGACGGACTGGTGCAGTACAGCACCGACCTGTTCACCGAGCGCACCGTCGAAGACCTGGCCGCGCGGTTCGTCCGGCTTCTCGCGGCCGCCGTGGAAGACCCGGCGGCGCCGATCGGGCGCCTGGACGTCCTGGGCGATGCGGCCCGGCGGGAGGTGCTGGCCTGGGGTGACGCCGCCGCCGACGTGGCCGCGGCCGGGACCTTCCCGGAGCTGTTCGCCGAGCAGGTCGCGCGGGAGCCGGACAAGCCCGCGCTGATCTTCGAAGACGTGGAGCTCAGCTACCGCGAGCTCGACCGGCGGGTGACCGAGCAGGCGCGGCTGCTGGCCGAGCACGGCGTCGGCCCCGGCGACATCGTCGGCGTGCTGCTGCCCCGCTCGCCCGAGCTGATCATCGGCCTGCTCGCGGTGATGGCCGCCGGCGCGGCGTACCTGGCGCTCGACCCGGAATACCCGGCGGAGCGGCTGCGGCACATGGTCGAGGACGCGAAGCCGCGCCTGGTGCTCACCGACGATCTCCGCGCCGACCTACCAACAACCCTGCTGAGCTGCGAAGACATCCCTTCCGGCGGCGTCGAGCCGGCGAGGCCGGGGTTGGACGACGCGGCGTACGTCATCTACACCTCCGGCTCCACCGGCACCCCGAAGGGCGTGGTCGTGCCGCACCGCGGCATCGCCAAGCTGATCGCCACCCAGCGCCACCGGGTCGGCATCACCGCCGACAGCCGGGTGCTGCAGTTCGCCTCGCCGAGCTTCGACGTGGCGTTCTGGGAGATCTGCATGGGATTGCTCGGCGGCGGCACCCTCGTCGTCGTGCCCTCCGACCTGCGGGTGCCGGGCGAACCGCTCGCGGAGTACGCGCGGCGGCACCGCGTCACGCACCTGGCGATCGGGCCGTCGATGATGGGCATGTTCCCGGCCGACACCGAGCTGCCGCCGAACGCAACCTTGTTGTGCGGGGCCGAGAACGTGCCGTCCGAGCTGGTGCTGAGGTGGGCGCGGGACCGGCGGATGCTCAACTGCTACGGGCCGACCGAGGCCACCGTCAACTCGACGCTGTGGGACTGCGATCCCGATTCCGTCGGCAGCACGGTGCCGATCGGCGTGCCCGACCCGGGCGCCCGGCTCTACGTGCTGGACGAGGCGCTCCAGCCCACGCCGCCCGGCGTGGTCGGCGAGCTCTACGTCGCCGGGCACGGGCTGGCGCGCGGCTACCTCGACCGGCCGGGCCTGACCGCCGGGCGGTTCGTCGCCGACCCGTTCGGGCCGCCCGGTGCGCGCATGTACCGCACCGGTGACCTGGTGCGTTGGCGGGCGGACGGCGTGCTGGACTTCGCCGGCCGCGCGGACGACCAGGTGAAGATCCGCGGGTTCCGCATCGAGCTCGGCGAGGTCGAGGCGGTGCTGGCCAGGCATCCCGATGTCGCGCAGGTCGCGGCCGTGGTCCGCCAGGACGTCCCGGGCGACAAGCGGCTCGTCGCCTACGTCGTCGGCGGCGGCGACCCGGCCGAGCTGCGGCGGCACGTGGCGGAGTCGCTGCCGGACTACATGGTGCCCGCGGCGGTGGTGTTCGTCGACGCGTTGCCGTTGCTGCCCAACGGAAAGCTCGACCGCCGCGCGCTGCCCGCGCCTGACCTCGGCGAATCCGTCGGCAACGAGATGCCGCGCAACCCGACCGAGGAAATCCTCTGCGGGTTGTTCGCCGAGGTGCTCGGGCTGCCGCGGGTCGGCGTCGAGGACAGCTTCTTCGACCTCGGCGGGCATTCGCTGCTGGCCGCCAAGCTGATCGGCCGCATCCGCGACGCGCTGGGCTTGCGCGTCAACGTCGGTAGCCTCTTCGCCGCGCCGACCGTGGCCGGTCTCGCGGAGCGGCTGCACAGCGGGGGATCGCGCGACGCGCTGGAGATCCTGCTGCCGCTGCGCACGGAGGGCGGCAAGGAACCGCTGTTCTGCGTGCACCCGGCGGCCGGGCTGGCCTGGCCGTTCTCCGGGCTGCTCAAGCACATCGACGCCGAGCGGCCGATCTACGGCGTCCAGTCGCGCGGGCTCGCCGAACCGAAGCCCGTCGCGGCGAGCCTGCGGGAGATGGCCGCCGAATACCTGGAGCACATCCGGGAGGTGCAGCCGCACGGGCCGTACCACTTCCTCGGCTGGTCCTTCGGCGGCGTCGTCGCGCACGAGATGAGCACCCAGCTGCAGGAACAGGGCGAAGAGGTGCGGTTCCTGTGCATGCTCGACTCGTACCCGAAGGACGTGTGGGACGAGCTGCCCACCGAGGAAGAAGCGCTGATGGCGCTGCTCTACATGGCCGGCTACGACCTCTCCGAACTGGGCGAGGGGCCGCTGACCAGGGCGGACGTGATGGAGATCCTGTCGGCGGAGGGCAGCGCGCTGGCCAACCTCGAAGAGCACAGCATCACGGCGATCATCGACAACTTCGCCAACTGCGCGGTGCTGGAGAACCAGGCCGACCACGACAAGTTCCACGGCGACGTGCTGTTCTTCACCGCCACGGTCAACCCGGCCAAGGCCGAGCTGACCGCGCAGATGTGGCAGCCGTACGTCGATGGGGTGGTGCACGACCACGACATCGCCTGCGAGCACAAGGACATGACGCAACGCGAACCGCTCGCGGAGATCGCGGCGATCGTCGACCGAACCCTGACCGAGGTCACCACGTGATCGCGGTCGTGCCGGAATCGCGCCCCCGCCGAGCCGGGGGCGCGGTGGGTTTCGGGTGAACACTGCAAGGAGCACGAACATGACCAACCCGTTCGACGACCCCGGCGCGGAGTACTACGCGCTGATCAACGATCAGGACCAGTACTCGCTGTGGCCCGCCGCGATTGACGTGCCCGCCGGGTGGAGCGTCGCGCACGGCCCCGCCGACCGGGAGTCCTGCGTCGACCACATCGAGGTGAACTGGACCGACATGCGGCCCGCACGCTGATGGCGACGGTGCTGCGCGGCGTTCGGCCGCAGGTCGCGGTGTGCATCTGCTACGTGGCGGCGATGTTCATGAACGGCATGGACGCCACGATCGTCAACGTCGCGTTGCCAGCGATCGGCGCCGAGTTCGCCGTCCCGCCCTCCGCGACCTCGGCGATCAATGTCGGCTACCTGGTCAGCCTGGCGGCGTGCATCCCGGTCTCCGGCTGGCTCGGCGACCGCTTCGGCACGAAACGGGTATTCCTCGGCGCTTTCGGGGCGTTCGTCGTCGCGTCGGCGCTCTGCGGCCTGGCCACCGACCTGACGCAGCTGACCCTCGCGCGGGTGCTGCAGGGCGCCGGTGGCGGGGTGATGAGCCCGGTGGCGCTGACCATGCTGTTCCGGGCCTATCCGCCGCACGAGCGGATCCGGCTGTCCCGCGTGCTGCTGCTGCCGACGGCGGTGGCCCCCGCGCTCGGCCCGGTGCTGGGCGGCTTCTTCGTCGAGCACCTCACCTGGCGCTGGGGCTTCTACGTGAACCTGCCGGTCGGGCTGCTGGCCCTGCTGTTCGGCGCGTGGTTCCTGGCCGAGCACGTGGAGGCGCCGGAGAAGCGCTTCGACGGGCTCGGATTCGCCCTGGCCGCGCCGGGGCTGGGGCTGGTCATGTTCGCGCTGGAGGCGGTGTCGCAGACCGGCCCCGCCTCGCCGCACTTCTGGGCCTGCGGGCTGGCCGGTATCGGCTGCCTGGCGGTGCTGGTCCGGACGCAGTTGCGGGCGGCGCAACCGATGCTCGACCTGAAGCTGTTCGCCGACGCGTCGTTCCGGCGCGGCAGCTTGATCCTGTTCGCCTGCGTCGCCGGATTCCTCGGCACGCTCTACGGGTTCACGCTGATGTACCAGTCGGGGCTGGGCGCGTCGGCGTGGGAGACCGGGCTGGTGACGCTGCCGAAGGCGATCGGGCTGATGATCGCCTCGCAGCTGGTCGGCTGGGCGCACCGCAGGTTCGGGCCGCGGCGGCTGATCGCGGCCTCGATGCTCGGCGCCGCGGCGTCGTTCGCGCTGATGAACGCGATCGGCCCCGGCGACGCCTGGCTCGCCGCGGCCGTCCAGCTGGCCTCGGGCTTCTTCGTCGGCGCGGCCTCCGCCGAGCTGCAGGTCGTCGCCTTCGCGACGATCGACAAGCCCGCGACCGGCGGAGCCTCGACGCTGTTCAACGTCCAGCGCCAGATCGGGTCCGCGCTGGGCGTGGCGATCACCGCGTCCGTGCTGGCCGCCGTCGGCACCGACGGTCTCGGCGGCTACCACCTGGCGATGCTGGTGTCGGCCGGATTCGCGCTGGTGGGCGCGATCCTCGCGGCGCGCATCGAGGATTCCGCGCCGCAGGGCCGAAAACTCGTCGCCGCGCGGCGGTAGAGATCTGAGCCACCGCGGGGAAGACAACGACCGGCGTCTATGGTTAGGTTAGCCTTAACTGACATGATCACCGGTGGCAGGAAGGAATGCATGACCGATGGGTACCGCGGATCGACTCCGGCGCAAGCGGCCACCGGCACGCGACCTGCAAGTGCTGCGCACGGCTGAACTCAGCCCGTCGATGCGGCGGATCACCCTGGGCGGGGCCGAGCTCTCGGGATTCCTGGACGAGCACACCGGCCCGAACATCAAGGTCTTCGTTCCGCAGCAGGGGCAGCAGCGCCCGGTGCTGCCCGTGATCGACGAGGACACCGGCCGCTACCGGTGGCCGGAGCAGCACGAGCGGCCGACCATGCGCACCTACACCGTGCGCCGCTACGACGAGGCCAGCGGCGAGCTCGACGTCGACTTCGTGCTGCACGGCGATCACGGCGTGGCCTCCAACTGGGCTCGGCGGGCCAGGCCGGGCGACCGGCTCGGCGTGATGGGGCCGGGCGGCAAGACCTGCCGGGCCGCCGACTGGTACCTGCTGGCCGGCGACGAGACCGCGCTGCCCGCGATCTCCGCGATCGTCGAGAACCTGCCGCCCACCGCGCGCGGCCAGGTGTTCGTCGAGGTCGGCGACTCCGCCGACCAGCAGCACGTCGAGACGCCGCTGGACATGCGGTGGACCTGGCTGCCCAGGGAAGGCGCGGTGGCCGGCCGTTCGCGGCGGCTGATCGACGCCGTGCAAGGGCTGGAAATGCCGTCGGGCGTGGACGTTTCGGCGTGGGTCGCGGGAGAATCCGGAATCGTCCGCGGCATCCGGCAACACCTGCGCGCGGACCGCGGCATGGACGCGCACTCCGTCCTCGCCATCGGTTACTGGAAGTACGGCATGGCCGAAACGGAATACCACGACAAGCACAACCACGACCGGGACTGACGACCCGGTCCGGGCCCCGGCGCGATCCAGCGGATTTCGCCGGTAGATCCGGGTGCCCGCGAAACGGTGCCGGCGAAGCTGAGGGGAAGACGTGTCTGCGGTCGACGACAAAATCCACGACGTGCTGGGAATCGGGTTCGGACCGTCCAACCTGGCGCTGGCCATCGCCATCGAGGAGCACAACCGCACCGCGCCTGGGTCGGACCGGCTCGACGGCGTGTTCTTCGAACGGAAGGCCGCGTTCGGGTGGCACCGGGGAATGCTGATCGAGGGCACCACCATGCAGGTGTCGTTCCTCAAGGACCTGGTCACGATGCGCAATCCGGCCAGCGACTTCTCGTTCCTCTCCTACCTGCACGACAAGCAGCGGCTGGTCGACTTCATCAACCACAAGACGATGTTCCCGACCCGCGTCGAATACCACGACTACCTGGAATGGGCCGCGGCCCGGCTCGACGACGTCGTGCACTACGACTCCGAGGTCGTCGAGATCCGGCCCGGGGGAGAGCACTTCGAGGTGGTCGTCCGCCACGACGGCCGGACGACGGTGCACCGGGCGCGCAACGTCGTGCTCGCGATGGGGCTCGAAGCGAACCTGCCTGCGGGCGCGGAACTCGGCGACCGGGTGTGGCACAACCTGGACCTGCTGCACCGCGTCGGCGAGCTCACCGACGCGCCGCGGCGCTGCGTCGTCGTCGGTGCCGGGCAGAGCGCCGCCGAGGCCACCGAATACCTGCACCGGACGTTCCCCGCCGCCGAGGTGTGCTCGGTGTTCAGCCGGTACGGGTTCAGCCCCGCCGATGACAGCCCGTTCGCCAACCGGATCTTCGACCCGCAGGCGGTGGACGACTTCTACGCGGCGTCCCCGGAGGTCCGCGGCGACCTGATGAACTACCACCGCAACACCAACTACTCGGTGGTCGACCTCGACCTCATCGAGGAGCTGTACTCGCGGGCGTACCAGGAGAAGGTGCGCGGAGAGCAGCGGCTGCGGATCCTCAACGCCTCCCGCGTCACCGACGTATCGACGCGTTCGGACGGCGTGGCGGTCACCGTCGAGTTCCTGCCCTCGGGCGAGCGGACCGTGCTGGAGTCCGACCTGCTCGTGTACGCGACCGGGTGCCGCCCGCGCGATCCGTTCGGGATCCTCGGCGAGGCCGCCCGCTACTGCGCCCGCGACGACCAGGGGCGGCTGCAGGTGGAACGCGACTACCGGATCCGCACCACCGATCTCGGGGGCGGCATCTACCTCCAGGGCGGCACCGAGCACACGCACGGCCTCACGTCGTCGTTGCTGTCGAACGGCGCGGTCCGGGCGGGCGAGATCCGCGATTCGATCATCACCCGCCGCCCGGCGCCGGAAACCACGCGGGATTACGCCCTGACCCCGGGCTGAAAGCGCGGCCGCGGCGGGTTCGGCGATTCTTGCCTGAAATCGGGAATCCGCCCGCCGCCCGGCTCGGAACGAGGGGATCGTGAATTCCCGACCCCGCCTGAAATCGGGAGCTCCCGGACAGCGGCGGGGGATTTCCGGATTTCCGGGGCGGGGTGGATTCCTGAAATCGGGCGCCTTCGTCGGTGTGGGTGCGTTGTAATCGCGGGCACAGCGGGCGTGGCCGGGGAACAAGGGTGACGGCCCGGTGGTTGGGTTTGGCGATGGAGACCGATGTGACGCCGGAGCGCGCCGAGGGCAGCGCGACCTCCCCGCAGGACGATCCGATCAGGGGCGTCGCCCGCGGCGATTCGCCCGTGCCCTTGTCCGTGCTCGACCTGTCCACGGTCGGCGTCGCGCACAGCCCGGCCGATGCCTTGAACACCACCACCGAGCTGGCCCGCGGCGTCGAGCAGTGGGGATTCCACCGGCTGTGGGTCGCCGAGCACCACGGCATGCCCGGCATCGCCAGCTCCGCGCCCGCCGTGGTGATCGCGCACCTCGCCGCGCACACCACCAGCCTGCGCCTGGGCTCCGGCGGCGTGATGCTGCCCAACCACGCGCCGCTGGTCGTCGCCGAGCAGTTCGGCACCCTGCAGGCGCTGCACCCCGGCCGCATCGACCTCGGCATCGGCCGCGCGCCCGGCACCGACCAGGCCACCGCCCGCGCCCTGCGGCGCACCACCGGGCCGCTGTCCGTCGACGACTTCCCGCAGCAGCTCGGCGAGCTGATCGCCTTCCTCGGCGACGACTTCCCGGTCGACCACCCCTACGCCGCGATCCAGTCCGTGCCGCACGGCCCCACGCCGCCGATCTGGCTGCTCGGTTCCAGCGGGTTCAGCGCGCAGCTGGCCGGCGAGCTCGGCCTGCCGTTCGCCTTCGCGCACCACTTCAGCGCGCAGAACACGGTGCCGGCGCTGGATCTCTACCGGCGGTCGTTCAGGCCCTCGGAGGTGCTGGACGAGCCGTACGCGCTGATCGGCGTGCAGGCCGTCGCCGCCGACACCGACGAGGAGGCGCTGGACATCATCCGCCCGGTCGCGCTGAGCATGCTGCGGCTGCGGCGCGGCATGCCGGGCAAGCAGCCGTCCCGCCGGGAAGCCCGTGAGTACCCGTACTCCGAGCTGGAGCGGAGCTTCCTCGACAGCTGGCTGGCCGACGCCGTGCACGGCGCGCCGGACACCGTCCGGGCCGGGCTCGAGGAGCTGCGCGAACGCACGGGCGCCGATGAGCTGATGCTGACCGCCAACGTCCCGGACCGGGACACCAAGCTGCACTCCTTCGAGCTGATCGCCAAGGCGTACCGGATGATCTGACGCTTCGTGGGCCGCATGAGTCGGGGATCCCGGACCGAGGCGGCGTCTGAGGCTCCGCTACGGGACCACGTACGCAAAATGACCACGAGAGCAGGTTCAAAGGTGGGCGCCGCCACTCTTGCACGAGGTCCGGCGCAGGTCCTCCGAGCGTGTGGCGTACGGTCTATTGACACCGGTCTTTCCAAGCACGAGGCGGGATTGAGGGATTGGCGTGAAGCCTGGTGTGCTGGCGTTCTACCGGATCATGGCGTACGTCACCGCGGTGCTGTTGATCCTGCTTTGCGCGTCGATGGTGCTCAAGTACGGCCATTTCGCCGGTCTGTGGGCGGAGGGTTCCGCTACCCAGCAGCTCGGCGAGACGTGGACCTTCCGGATCGGCGTGGCGCACGGCTGGCTGTACATGGTGTACCTGCTCGTAGCCGTGGTCGCCACCACCCAGCTCCGCGTGCCGATCGGCCGGATGCTGCTGGTGCTGCTGGCCGGCACGATCCCGTTCGGCGCGTTCGTCGCCGAGCGCAAGGTGACGCACTGGCACGAGCTGCGGATGGCGGGCAAGCCGATCGTCGAGCCCGCGAAACCGGAGGAATCGCGCGCCTCATGACAGCCATCCCTTCTTCTGCCGCCCCCGAATCCGCCCCGCCCGCCGGTCGCCGGCGCGGCGTGCTGGCGGCCTACGTGGCGTTGACCAAGCCGCGCGTCATCGAGCTGCTGCTGGTCACCACGATCCCCGCGATGTTCCTCGCGCAGCGCGGCATCCCGTCGCTGTGGCTGGTGGCCGTGACGCTGCTCGGCGGCGCCATGTCGGCCGGGGCCGCGAACGCCCTCAACTGCGTGGCGGACTCCGACATCGACGCGGTGATGAACCGGACCAAGAAGCGCCCGCTGGTGCGCTACGAGGTGCCGCGCCGCAACGCCCTGATCTTCGGCATCGTGCTGGGCCTGGTGTCCTTCGCCGTGTTGTGGCTGGGCGCGAACCTGCTGTCGGCGATCCTGGCCACCGCCGCGCTGCTGTTCTACGTCTTCGTCTACACGCTGGTGCTCAAGCGCCGGACCTCGCAGAACATCGTGTGGGGCGGCGCGGCCGGCTGCATGCCCGTGGTGGTCGGCTGGGCCGCCGTCACCGGCAAGGTGGAGTGGCCGGCGCTGGTGATGTTCGGCGTGGTGTTCCTGTGGACGCCGCCGCACTTCTGGTCGCTGGCGATGAAGTACAAGGACGACTACGCGCGAGCCGGGGTGCCGATGCTGCCGGTGGTCGCCACCACGCGGCAGGTGTCCGCGCGGATCCTGGCCTACAGCTGGGCGACGGTGGGCTGCACGCTGCTGCTGGTGCCGGTGACGAGCTGGGTGTACGTGGCGTTCGCGGTGCTCGCCGGGGCGGCGTTCCTGATCGTCGCGCAGCGCATGCACGCGGCGGTGCGCGACGGCCGGGCCTACAACCCGATGAAGCTGTTCCACCTGTCGAACTCGTACCTGGCGCTGTTGTTCGTGGCGATCGCCGTGGACGCAGCGGTCGGCCTGCCCGCTCTGGTCTGAGCCGCCGTCACCGGGGGATCCCGGAGTCGAGGCGGTCCGCTACCCGCGCCGGACGAGTCAGAGCCGCAGGTGCAGGCGGAGGGCGTTGTCGAGCTTCTCGAGGGTCTTGGGCGGTAGCGTTCCGATCCGGTTGCCGAGGCGGTGCACCGCCACCGCCCGGATCTGCTCGGCCTGGGCCTTCGAGTCCTTGGGCAGGCCGCATTCGTCGGCCCGCAGGAGCACCTGGAACGGGTGGACCCGGTCGACGTTGGACGTCACCGGCACCACGGTGATCACCCCTCGGCCCGCGCGCTGGGCGCTGCGGTTCGCGGCGTCGTTGCTGATCACGACCGCGGGGCGGGTCTTGTTGGCCTCCGAGCCGCGGATCGGTTCGAAGTCGACCCAGTAGAGGTCACCGCGGCGCATCGGCGATCCCGTCGGCGGCCGTCGCGTCCCACAGCTGCGCGTCGTCGCCGGCGTCCCACTCCTCCCAGGCGCTGGCGTAGGCGTCTTCCAGATCGGCGCTGCGCAGCAGGTTGATCGCTTGGTGGATCACCGCCGAGCGGGAGGGCGCGCCGATCTGCTGGGCGTACTCGTCGACGAAGCTGACGTCTTCGTCGGTCAGGCTCACACTCACCTTCATACCGCGATGCTACCCGCGTTCCCACTCCTCGTCATACCGATCGAGGACCCGCTCCGGAGGCGTTCCGGCAGGTCCCGGGCCGTGAGTGCCTCGGGGCGCGATAGCACCCCGAAACGCGCACGGCCGGAGCGACCAGCGGAAACTCCGGCGCGGGACATCAGGGGGTTCCCGTAGTTCTCAGGAAATTTCGGGCGGATATGCCTGACCTGCACTGATTCTGATCAGTGCGTGGTCATGCGGGCGGCGAGTTCCTCCGCGCTGGGTGTCCAGGTGCCGCGTTGGGCGTCGATCTCGTCCAGCCGTCGGTGGGTGCCTTCCTTGGACAGCTTGAGGTACCGCTGAAGCGTGCGGCGGTCCTCGTGGCCGGAGAGGTTCATCAGGTCGGCCTCGGTGGCGCCGTCCTCACCGGCATGGGTGAGCCGGGAATGGCGTAGGTCGTGCAAGTCCCAGCCGCTGCTCGCGGTGCCGAGGTGTCGTTCGGCGGTGCGGTAGGTCATGCGGAACCGCCGGCTGCCCTTGTCGAACTCTCGCGATGGTGCTGTGCCGGTGCCGGGCGTCGTAGCGGCGCATCTTGCAGCGGTCGAGTTGGCCTCGAAAACCGACGGATGAGTGTCTCGGCGCAGTCACGATGTTCCTCATTTGCCCAGCTGTGCATTCTCCGGTGTCCTAACGGGCACTCCACGTGACCCTCGCTCCCGACTTGTACGAAAGTCAGTGACCAAGTGGGATCGCCTGGTGTGCCCAGGTGGTCGAAGTTCCCTAAGGAGACGACTGTGGCCAGCGCAGCACACCATCTCATCGGCGGCAGCACCACTGCGACGGAGACCACGGCACCCCCGCCCCGGACAGGCGCGGAGCCCCTGTCGCGGACAGACGCGGAGCCCCTGTCGCGGACAGGCATGGAGAAGTTCGCCCTGCTGTGCGACGCCGTCGCCCACATCCACGCCGGCCGCCCCGCGCAGGCCCGTCCCGCGCTGGAGACCTTGCGGAAGCTGATCGGGCCCGAGGTGCGGCCACAGGACGCGGCGTACGAGCTCTACCGTGCCGCACTGGTCAACCGTGTCGAGGAGCACGGCAGCCCCTCGGAGACCAACCTGTACAGACAGGCCTACGACCAGCCGCAGATCGATCTGTACTACCTGCTCACCACCTACCTGCCGTTCATGGACACGAGCCGGGTCGTCAACGAGCTGCTCGCCGGGCAGGTGGGCGCCGCGGACGACTTCGCCCTGATGTCGGTCGGCATTGGGCACGGCCGCCAGGAGAGCGCGCTGCTGCACAGTCTCGCGGCCGGAAACCCGGGATTGCGTCACTGCACGGTCATCGGTGTCGACCCCGACCGGGAAAGCCTGGCCACAGCCGAGCGCACCCTGCGGCAGGCCACGGCCGAGCACGGTGTCGATCTGGACTTCCTCCCCGTGGCGAAGGTGGCTGAGGAACTTGACGATGACGACTGGATGAGCCTGTCCCGTATTGACGTCCCGTTGGTGGTCAACGCCTCTTTGGCGCTCCACCACATGCAGGACCCGAGTCCCGGTCACGACGCCCGGGACGAGTTCTTCCAGCGGTTGCGCATGCTGGTCCCGTGCGGGGTGGTGCTGAACGAGTTCGACACCGACCACCATGAGGTGTCCTTCCCGCAGCGGTTCTTCAACTCATGGCGGTTCTTCGGCACCATCCTTCGCGCCATCGAGGCCGCGCCTGCCACCCGGCAGGAGAAGGACCACATGAAGACGTTCTTCGCCCGCGAGGTCATGAACATCGTCGGCTCGCGCACCGACGACCAGCGTTTCGAGCGGCACGAGGCGGCCGCTACCTGGATCAACCGGCTGCGCCGCTGCGGCTTCGAGCCTTACGGTGACGCCCCGGGGCTTTCGGTACCCTCGCTCCCCGCGGACTTCACGGTTCGCGTCCTGCCCGAGCAGGTCCGGCTCGGTTATCGCGACGCCACGGTCTGCTCAGTCATCGGCGCGCGTCCTGCCGGATGAGGCATCCCGGGGGCCTGCGCGGTTGACCGCACCTGGCGAGCACCTGTCTGTGCTCTCCGCGGTTGCTTATCCATACGTCAAGTGGTGCTCGCGGCCTTCGGGCAACCGCACGCGCGGCCTTGCTTGGTGAACACGCAGGAGGCGACGAACAGCGGGATGTCGGCTCCGGGTTCCGGCCGGGCCGTGCCGTTGCCGGCACTCTTTATGACTGGGTGAGATCCGGGTATGCAGGAGCGGCTGGAAGCGCGCACGGCTGTACATGTGTCGACGGTCAGCCAATTCCCCACCCGGAACGTCACGTAATGGGCCAGGGGGACGCTGACGCCGCAACCGTCGAGGCCCTGGGGACGATGACCGTGCGTCGAGATCCCCAGGGCGCCGGAGGTTCCCGGGCCGCCCGATAGCCAGACCGTCGTTCAGGAGGGACGCCATCCGGTCCTGACGGAGACCGGTCGGCTCCAGCAACGACTGCGCCTGCTGCCATCCCTCTGCGGCGTGTATTTTGTGCTCGCCTTGAGTCTGTTCCCGCGCCTGGGGATGGCACTGGTGTGGGAGAAGCTGGTCCACTCATGGGGCACTCGGACTACGCGCCCTACTGCGGCGGCGCTGCGGCATCTGCGGGCCCGGCCGGGGCCGACGCCGTTTCGCGCCTTGTTCGAGGTCCTGGCGGTTCCGCTCCTCGGTCGGCACGCCGGGCGTGGGCTATCGCGGGCTACGCACGGTGGCCTTCGACGGCTGCCACTCACTGCACATGCCGGACACCACCGATAACCGCGCCTGGTTGGGACGCGTCCGCGGGGGCCACTCTCGGCTTCCTGGAACGACCCAAACTGGGGCACTACAGACTTTCGCCCACTCGCTTGAGGGAAGAGCCCGAGCCCTAACTTCTCGGCATTGCGGAGCGCCGCCGAAGGCTGACTGACCGGACCAGCCGCACACTCAGTCCTTCGACGGGATCACTGTCGTCACCAGCGGCATCCGAATGCCGTCGATGAACTCCTTCATGGAGCACTGGATACAAACCTGCCGGCCCGACCGCTGGACCGCTCCTCATAGGGGACCGGCGCCACCTGCTCCACGCGACTACGGGCGCACGCTCGGCCCGCCGCCGGGTGTCGTGTGACGCCTCGAGACATCGCAACGGGAAGCGCCGATGCACTTATGGCAGCTCGACCTCGTGGGCGGGGTGTTCCTCGCCGACGGCCGGGAGTGCAAAATCCTCACCGCCATCGACGACCACTCCCGGTTCGTTGTCGCCGCCACCGTGCTGGAACGCCCGACCGGCGGCGCGGTGGTCGAGGCGTTCACCGCGGCAATACGTCACTACGGTGTGCCGTTCGAAGTGCTCACGGACAACGGCAAGCAGTTCACCGGCCGGTTCACCCGTCCTGTCCCCGCCGAGGTGCTGTTCGAGCGGACGTGCCGCGAGTATGGGGTCACCCACCGGCTGACCAAACGCCGGTCGCCCACCACTACGGGAAAAATCGAGCGCTGGCACCAAACCCTGCGCCGCGAGCTCCTGGACGAGGCCGGCGAGTTCACCGACATCCACGCAGCCCAGGATGCTCTGGACGCCTGGATCCAGTCCTACAATCACGACCGCCGCACCAATCGCTGGACATGGCAACCCCCGCCAGTCTTTTCCGGCCTCGCCTTCGGCAGACGAACACAGCGGTCGATCAGGAACGACCAGCACCAGTCGACACCGCGGCTGTCGAACTACAGGGCCCGAGTCCCATCACACCACCGACAGCTCCTGCGGCGTCGAACACCGCGTTACACAACGCGGTGGAGATCGACGTGCTCGTTCCGACGTCGGATCAGCCAGTCTGGTCGGACATCAGCAACTGTGGTTGGGCAAGCACTTCGTCGGCCAGCTCATCACCGTCTGGGCCGACCATCGCAGCGTTCACGTCCTCCTCGACGGCAACCACCTCAAGACCGTCTCCTCCCGCCTGTCCGACACGCACCTCCAGCAGCTGGTGATGCGTGGAGCACGCCCAGCCGGACCGGCGCCCGCTGCGCCAGCGCTGCCCCGCGCCAGCCTTCTTCCGCCAGCCACCGTGATCGAGGTCGACCGCATCGTCACCCGCGACGGCTCCACACAGCTCGGAGGCAAGTACCTCTACCTCGATCCACAACTCGCTGGTGCACAAGTCACCCTTCGCCTGGACGGCCACCTCGCGCACGTCATCCGCGACGGCCAGTTGGTCAAGACCCTGCCCGCGCCCGTTGACCACGACCAGCGCGCACGCCTGCGTGGAGCGCGGATCACGACCGAGCCGCTGCCACCGCGCCCACCATCCGGCACCATAGCCCCGCATGAGGGTAAGCATGTGTCGACAACAAAAGGTCAAAGATCAATTGAGACGTCACACATCACAGGGACCAGGTGGGTGCATAGGCAGCGATCACCTCCCCGGCACCCGCAGTCGTATGCCGAGGAGTGGGCTGCGGACGCCGTGCTCCGGCTGCCGCGCCGCGCGTGGAGGCCCCTGTCAGGTCGGGGGCTCGCACGCCTTCTTTGGCGCGTCCTCGTCGCCTTCGGTACCGGCCGCGAGGGCGGCTGGTGTCTCCAGTGCTTGTTTGAGGTCGCCAAGGAAGGCCATCGCGTCGCGGCCGTTGACCACGCGATGGTCGTAGACCAGACCGAGGTACGTGAACCGGCGGGCTTCCGGCCTGCCCCGCTGGTCCAGGACGAGCTGTTCGTCGATGCCGCCCAGGGAGAGCGCGCAGGTCTGGCCGGGGAAGACGATGGGGGTGGCGAAGACCACACCGTCGGCGGTGTGCGAAGCGATCAAGATGTTGGCGCCGGTGAGCTCGTCGGCTCGGAAAGTGCCGCGGACGGCTTTGTCGCGGAATCCTGTTATCACGTCGGCGATCTGGGCGACGCTCAGCGCGGCGGTGTTGTGTACGACCGGGGTGTACAGGCCCTTTCCGGCGTCCACGGCCACCGCGACGTGTGCGCAGGGGGCGGGCTGGATGGTGCCGTCGTCGAGGAGCCGGGTGAACAGGCTTGGGTGCGCCGGGAGTTGGTCTGCCACCGACTTGACGAGGAGGCCGAGCAGGGAGACGAAGCTGCCGGTGCGCTGGCGCAGTTGCCGGGCGAGGTCCTGAGCCTGGCCGACGTCGACCTTGGCGTAGGCGGCGGCGGCCGGGATGGTGCGCATCGACTCGGTGACCACGGCGCCCACCGCCCGCTGCTGCGCCGACAGTTGCCGGTCGGTGGGGGCACCGGCTTGCGCGGGGCGTGGCAGCAGCGCTTCGATGTCGGCTGCGCGGATCACGGTGCGGCCCAGTCCGCGCAGTTCGTTGTCGGTCAGGCCGTGCTGGTCCGCGAGGGCGCGCGCCGCCTTGGTGAGCGTCAGGCCGGCATCGGTTGCCGGCTCCGGCCGTGCGGTGGGGTCGACGGCCGGTGCGGAGAGGTAGGCATCGCGTTCGTCCGCCGAGGCGAAGAGGTGGGCGACGGTCTGACCGGGGCGGCAGTCAGCGCCGCCTGCGAGGAGGGTGTGCAGGATGCCGTCGGCGGTGCTGTCGATCTCTTCCTGGGTCTTGGAGGTCTCGATCACCACCAGCGGCTGCCCTTTCTTGATGCGTGCGCCGTGCTCGGCGAGCCATTCGACCAAGACGTAGCTGGCGTCGTTGGTGTTGAGGGTGGGCAGCTTGACGCTGATCACTGGGAAGCCTCCGTGAGGGCGCGGCGGAGTGCGGTCGCCTGGAGCAGGACGGTGTGCTCCAGGTGGGCGGCGGTGGGGATGACGCTCGGTTGGGCACTGAGCAGCAGTACGGGGCGGGCCAGCCGTCGCCACAGGTGCTCATGCAGCTGCTGGGCGAGCATTTCACCCCAGGTGCCGCCTGCCGCGCTGTCCTCTGCGACACAGATGCGGCGGGCGCGGGACACCGTCGCGAGCAGCGGTTCGACGGTGAACGGGTAGAGCCGGGAGGGCACCAGGAGTTCGCAGGTGACTTCCTCCTCCAGCAGCAGGGTGCGCATGGCGGCGACGGCTCGCTCGGTCAGGCCCCCGGGGGCCAGGATGATCCAGTCCGGGTCAGCGCAGTCCACGGGGAACACGCGCGCGGTCCGGCTCGGGTCGTCGAGCAGCTCGTACCGGAAGAGGTCGTCGACGACCCCGCCCTGGTGCATCGTGCGGGTGTAGAGCGTCTTGTCCTCGAACAGCACGCACGGCTGCTCGCGGGAGAGCATGGCGGTGAGGACGTCCGCGTTGTCGTGGAACGGCGACATCTCGTGCAGGCTGAGCGCGGGGATGCCGATGAAGTGCTTCTGCAGGCTCTGACTGTGGGTCGGCCCGTAGCCCCGGTTGCCGCCGGTGGGGCAGCGGACCACCATGCTCATCGGAACGGTGCGGCCGTACATCGACACGGACTTGCTGGCGAAGTTCAGGAGTTGGTCGAAGGCGAGGGCGGCGAAGTCGGAGAACATCATTTCCACGACCGGGTGGTTGCCGGTCAGCGCGAGCCCGGCGGCGACGCCCACGATGCCGCCCTCGCTGATCGGCGAGGAGATCACCCGTTCCGGGTGGCGGTCCGACAGGCCCCGGGCGGCCTTGAAGGCGCCGCCGTACGGGTCGGCGATGTCCTCGCCGATGACGTAGGCGCGGGGATCGTTGTCGAGGAGCGTGTGCAGGGCCCGGTTGAGGTTGCCGATCACCCGTTCCGGCCTGGTCATGAGTGCTCCCAGCGGGACGCGGGGCGGGCCTGGACCTCGCGCACGACCTCGGCGATCGCCAGTCGCTGGCTCCGGTCCGACACGGCGAAATGCTCCGGGTGCTGCTCCTCGTACCGGTGGTACCAGTCGTGCGCGGCCGCGTGCCGTATCACCTCGGCGGGGCGGGAGTCGTCTCCCTTGCTGTGTGGGCCCACGCGGTTCGTGGTGAACTCCACCACCAAGGGCTGGTGTTGGGTGCGGACGTCGTCGATCACGCCGGACAACTCCCGGCGCACCCGGGCGACATCATGAGAGGTGACGTGGTGGTGCCGGATGCCGAAGGCCGCCGCGCGCGCCTGGATGGTGCCGGCCATCTGCCGCTCGGTCGGAGTGGACTGGGCGATCTTGTTGTTCTCGACCACGACCAGCAGGGGCAGCCGCCACAACTGGGCCATGTTGAGCGCCTCGTACACCGCGCCTTCGCCCCACGTGCCGTCGCCGATGTGCACCACCGCGATCCGTCCGGGCTCGGCCCGTCGCAGGTGCAGGGCGACACCCGCGGCCACCGGCAGGCTCTCGCCCTGTACGCCGGTGGACAGGTAGCGGTCGCGGTAGATGTGCTGGCTGCCGCCCACCCCGTGGCACACGGCGCCCTCGCGCCCCATGATCTCCGCCAGCAGGCCGTGCGGGTCCCGGAAGCGGGCCAGGTAGTGGCCGTGCCCGCGGTGGTTGCTGAAGACGTAGTCGCCCTCGTCCAGCAGTGCGTAGAGCGCGACGGGAATGTACTCCTGCCCGAGGCAGGTGTGCGTGGTGCCGTGCAGCAGACCCTGCGAGAACAGTTCCAGCACGGCCAGTTCGAAGTGACGGATCATCAGCAGGGTGTCGAGGTCCTCGGCCGGTAGCCGCGACAGGGGCTCCGCGCCTGTCCTGGGCCGGGGTGCCGTGGCACTCGTCGCAGTGGTGCTGCCGCCGATGAGATGGTGTGCTGCGCTGGTCACATTCGTCTCCTCGGGGGAACTTCGACCACCTGGGCACACCAGGTGATTCCACTTGGTCACTGACTTTCGTACAAGGCGGGAGCGAGGTCACGTGGAGTGCCCGTTAGGACACCGGAGAATGCACAGCTGGGCAAACGAGGAACATCGTGACTGCGCCGAGACACTCATCCGTCGGTTTTCGAGGCCAACTCGACCACTGCCAGATGCGCCGCTACGACGCCCGGCACCGGCACAGCACCCTCGCGATGCTCGCCCCACCTTCCTCACCGTCACAACAGCCATCGCTTCAACAGCTTTGGCAGCGGCCTGCTCCCCTCACCCACGCTGGCGGAGTCACAGGCCCTCCTGCCGTCGGCGGGAGCGTGGCGATCACCGAAGCCGCAAGAAATGACGCTGCTGCTGCGGGAACCGGGAGTGCAGCAGCCACGCCGACACCTCGGCCGGGGGAGTGAACTGCCGCAGATACCCGTAAGAGCCATCCAGGGCAACCAGGTGCCCGTGGTCGCGCGGCAGCCGAGGCGCGGCCTGCTCCCGTGCCGACCGTAGGCGGGGCCACCCGATCCGCTCGCCCCGGATCAACCCGCCGATCCGCTCGTCGTCGAGCCCCAGGTCGAAGATGATGTCCAGGAGATCGTCGAGCAGGGCCTGGCGGTCCTCTCCGGACTTCCCGCGCTCGGCCAGCGTGTCGCGCATCTTCCGCTCGGCCGTGCCTTCCCGCGCCGAGATGGCCTGGTCGAACAACCCCACCACCTCGTCGAGCACGTCGGCGCCAGCAGCGTGAGCAGGATCGGGTAGCGGCGCTGAGGATCTCGCCGCTCCAGCGCCTGGGCGGTCAGCCTGCGGCCGACGGTGGCCAGGAACCGGCGCCGCTCGGCCGGGAGCACCGACAAGTCCAGGGCATCGGCGCCCAGGCCGCGCAAGAACGCCAGTTTCGTGACTTCCGCCTTGATCGCGGCCGGGGGACGCCTCGACCGGGCCGGTGGCCAGCCACCGCAGCCGTGTGGTCTTGACCTCGGGGTCGGTGACCAACAGCCCGTCTAGCGCGGCACACCGAACGTCGGTGAACTCGTGTGCCAGCCGGGCGAAGGTTTCCCGTTGCGCTTCCTCTCGGGCGTGCGAGACCCGTTTCACCACGATCACCGGTCCGGGCCGGATCACCCGCGCAGAGATCAGGTACTCGCACGCCAATCGGAACAGCAGCGTGGGCGAGTCGTGCTCCATCGCTCGCGCAAGCAGGAACTCGTCGAGCTCCTTGAGCTCCAGCGTCGACAGCGGGCGCCAACCCAGGTACTGCGCGACCAGCCGCAGGTGCTCGGTGCGGGTCTTCGCCCGCCGGCCGTAGGACCGCAGCTCGACGGGGTCGATACCCAACTGGTCGGCCAGCCGGGCCACCGCTACTGGCGGTGCGGTAGACACCTTGTCCGGCACGAATCCCAGCCACGGCAGCGTGCACAGCGCCACCGCAAGGCCTAGTCGGTCCGCCGGACCTCGGCCCCGACCGGGGTCCACGAAGTCGACGTCCGCAGGGGTGAGGGTGAAGAACCGGAACAGCTCGTCCCGGCCGATCTCCGGGAAGCCCCGCAGGCGCTCCAACTCCTCGTCCGCGAACACCTGCGCCACCCACGCCTCCAGCCAGCACCCCGAAGATCCCCAGCTCAGAAGCTTACTCAGGCATATCCGCCCGAAATTTCCTGAGTACTACGGGGACCCCATCAGGCCTCGCCGATCAGCTCGAACGCGGCGCACGTGCGGCCGCCGAAGCGGTCGGCGTGCTCCCGGGCCGCTCCCTCCAGGAAGCTCCGGGCGTGCTGCTCGGCGGGCTCGTCGCTGAGCGCCTCCAGGTAGGTGCGGTGCGCCGCCAGCGACGCCACCGCCCGGTCCAGGGTGTCGGTGATGTCCACGGCGTGCGTCGGGTACGGCGATCCGGCCACCGCGACCCAGCGCACCCCCGACCACGGTTCGTAGCCGTGCTCGACGAGCTCCGGGAAGATCCAGCGGTTCCCGGCGTCCGCCACCGCGTCCAGCGCCGCCCGGCCCACCGCCCGGTGGTCGGCGCTGTTCCAGCTGCCCGGCCCCCAGGTGTCGTGGTGGTTGAGCGTGATCACCAGCCCCGGCCGGTGCTCGCGGATGGCGCGCGCCAGGTCCCGGCGCAGCGCCAGGCCGTACTCGATCACGCCGTCGCGGTGGTCGAGGAACTCCACCGAATGCACGCCCACCTCGGCGGCGCCGGCGAGCTGCTCGGCTTCGCGCAGCGGCGCCGCCTGCCCAGGAGGGACCCCGTCGATGCCCGCCTCGCCGCGCGTCACCAGGAGGTAGGAGACCTCCCGGCCGGTCGCGGTCCAGGCGGCCACCGCGCCCGAGCAGCCGTACTCGAGGTCGTCCGGGTGCGCGACGATGGCCAGCGCGCGCTGCCAGTCCCGGGGCATGGGCTTGAGTTCGCCGGTCATCTCGATGTCCTCCCAAAGTTCCGGTGGCACTAGTTCATTCTGCTGTTGCGTCGATCCGGCGGCCACGCAATTTCCGGTATTTCGCGGGAAAAGCGACCGACCGCCGCAATTCCGGGAAATTCGCGTCGTGGCACATCTACGCCAGGAGACCGTGCGGCGCTGGTGGGGGCAATACGTTCGAGGACACCGTGATCCGGTTCGTTTCAGGAGGTCCGCAGATGAACCTGCCCCGAACGATAAGACCCGTCGTCGGTTTGCTCATCGCATTCCTGGTCGCACTCGTCGTCCCGGCCTCGGCCGGCGCGGTGGTCCCGGAGAACGTCCGGGTCGTCACCTACGACGCCAGCCAGGCGGCCGAATTCCGCGATGCGGTGGACGCCGGCGCGAAGGTCTGGAACGAGAACGTGCAGAACGTCCGGCTGGAGCCGGCCTCCGGCGGCGCCGCCGACGTGGTGGTGCTCGCCGACGACGGCTGGCCGCGCGCCGAGGTGATCGGGCTCGGGAAGGGCCGGGTCTGGATGGGGCGCCAGGCCGTGAACGAGGGCCACGACACCATCCGCATCGCGGCGCACGAGCTCGGGCACATCCTCGGCCTGCCGGACAACCGGACCGGGCTGTGCGAGGACCTGATGTCGGGCGCCAGCGCCGGGCCGGACTGCGACAACCCCAAGCCGAACCCGGATGAGATCGCCGAGGTCGAGCGGAACTTCGCCGGTGGCGTGCTGATCGCGCCGCAGGTGTTCCGCGAGGACGTGCTCGCCACCCGGTGAGTGCGCGGGTGGCGGCGGTCCGCGCCCCGATGCGCCGCCACCCTCTTCATTTCCGCTGATCACCAGCCGTGAGCACGTTGTGCTGCGATAGCGGCACAACGTACTCACGGGTCGTGACTCACCGGTTCGGAGCAACCGCCGCCGGGAACCGCTTCCGCCGTGCTGCCGTCAAAGTCCGCGAATCCCGCTTGAACGGTGCGGGAGAATACTAGGCTTGGTGATCATCTACTGGTCACTCCGCGGCAGCGGTGAGCAGCGAGGCGGGCGAGTTCATGCGCGACGAGCCAGGGCACGGCGACCGGCGGGCGGACACCGGGGAGCCGGTCGACGCGGTCGCCGGCGTACCCGAACCGGCGGTACCGGAGGCGGACCAGGCGCCGGAACCGGTTGAGCCGCTTGCGGAATCCGCCGAGCCGTTACCCGAGCCGGACCCGCTCGCGCAGCTGACCGAGGCGGTCGCGGCGCTCACCGAGCAGGTTCGCGAGCACCACGAGCGCGCCGCCGCCCGCGAGCGCGTCATCGACAAGCTGCACGCCGAGGTGGAGCGGCTGCGCGCCGGGGAGCAGAACCTCGTGCTGCGCCCGATCACCACAGATCTGCAGAACCTCCGCAAGGACCTGCTGCACCAGGCCCGCACGCTGCCCGCGGAGCTCGGTCGGCAGCAGGTCGCGGACCTCCTCGAATCCTTCGCGCTGAGCGCGGAACAGGCCCTGGAGCGCTGCGGCAGCGCGCCGATCCGGCCCGAGGTCGGCGCCGCGTTCTCGGCGCGCGAGCACCGCGCCATCAAGGTCCTCCCGGCCGACGACCCCGGCCGGCACGAGCAGATCGCCCTCGTCGTCTCCGACGGATACCTGGACACCACGACCGATCGCGTGACCGTCCCCGCGCGGGTGCACGTGTACCGCTGGAGCGCCGAAACCGCGCCCGCCACCGAGAACGACCCGCGAGCAGAGGGGATGAGCGCAGATGTCTGACAGCGACCTGAAGGTGTTCGGCATCGACCTGGGCACCACCTACTCGGCCATCTCGTACGTCGACGAGACCGGCCGCCCGACCGTCTGCCGCAACACCGACAGCAGCGAGACCACGCCCTCGGTGGTGTTCTTCGAGAACGAGTCCAACGTGGTCGTCGGGTCGGTGGCCAAGAACTCCGCGATCATCGACCCGGACCGGGTGGTGTCGCTGATCAAGCGGCAGATGGGCAGCGACGCCGAGTTCGAGTTCCACGGCACCACCTACACGCCGGAATCGATCTCGGCGCTGATCCTCAAGCAGCTCGCCCAGGACGCGGCCGCGCACACCGGCGGCGAGGCGAGCCGCGCCGTGATCACCGTGCCCGCCTACTTCGGCATGCTGGAGCGCAGCGCGACCAAGAACGCCGGCCAGATCGCCGGGCTGGACGTGATCGGCATCGTGCCCGAGCCGGTGGCCGCGGCGCTGCACTACGAGGCGACCACCGACGCCGAGGACAAGACGATCCTCGTCTACGACCTCGGCGGCGGCACCTTCGACACCACGGTGATCCGGGTGTCGAAGGACGAGATCGTGGTGGTCTGCACCGACGGCGACGACCACCTCGGCGGCGCGGACTGGGACCTGCGGCTGCGCAACCACCTGCTGGCGAAGTTCCTGGAGCAGGCGCCGGACGGCACCGAGGTCGAGGACGACGAGGAGTTCCTGCAGTCGCTGGCGACCACCGCCGAGGACACCAAGAAGCAGCTCTCCAAGGCCGAATCCCGGGCGGTGGCGCTGCGCGGCGCCGGCGTCAGCGCGCGCGTCGAGGTGACCCGCGCGCAGTTCGAGTCCGAAACCCAGGACCTGCTGGACAAGACCGTCGACATCCTCAAGCGCACCCTGGCGACGCTGCAGGAGAAGCAGCCCGGCGCGCAGATCGACGACGTGCTGCTGGTCGGCGGGTCGACGAAGATGCCGGCGGTCGCCGAGCGGCTGCGCGCCGACTTCGGCTGGGAGCCGAAGCTGCACGACCCGGACCTGGCGGTGGCCAAGGGCGCCGCGCTGTACGCGCTGGGCCGCGTGGTGCACCGCGAGATGACCGACGCCGCCGAGCAGGGCGCCACCGGCGTCGCGGAGGCCGTGCAGAACGTGGCGCAGCAGACCGGGATTTCGGTCAAGGCGCTGGAGGACCTGGCCGCCAAGAAGACCCGCAACGTGCTGCCCAAGGCCTTCGGCGTGAAGCTGGTGGACACCAGCGACCCGGACTGGCAGCAGAAGCCGACGCAGCACTTCGTCAAGCACCTCGTGCACGCCAACGACTCGCTGCCCACCGCGGAGCGCGTCCTGGAGGCGGCCACCGTCGAAGCGGGCCAGACCGGGGTGATGATCGAGCTGTTCGAGCAGTCCGGGGTGGTCGCCGGGCCGGAACTAGCCGAGAACAAGCCGATCAACGAGGGCAAGGGCCTCATCGACGGGCTGCCGCCGCTGCCGGTCGGATCGCCGGTGAACATCCGGATGACCGTCGACGACGAGGGCCTGCTGGAGCTGACCGCCACCGAACCGTCCACCGGGAAGTCGCTGGACATCAAGGTCCGGGTGAGCGTCCGCAGCGATGAGGAGGTCGCCGAGGCCAAGAGGGTGGTCGCCGGGATCACGGTCTCCGGCTGAAGCGGCTCCACCCGAACCTGCCCGCGTCTCGGCGCCGGTGGGGTCGTGAGCGGCAGTGGTCGCTCCAGCGACCATCGCCACTCACGAAGCGAGGCGGACGGTCGTGAGTGGCGGTGGCCGTCCGAGCGACCATCGCCACTCACGACAAAGCGGCTCGATGCGAATCAGCGCGTTGGTTTCCACCGGAATCACGAGGTCAGAGACGGGCTCCGATGCAACCCTTCGATCCCAAGGTCTACGAGCGCGAGGTGGTCCGGCCGCTGCGGGGACGCAGCGGCCGATTACCCGACGACCTGCTGACCAGGTACGCGGTCGAGCCGGGCTTCTCGGACGCGGAGCTGTCGCAGCGGCTCGCCGAGGTCCGCTCGCACTGGAACAAGAGCGCCCAGTCCACCGCGAAGTCCAGCTTCACCACCAGCGTCTACAAGGCCTTCCTGCGCGAGGACGAGGAACTGCGGCGCGCGCCTGGCAACGAGATGTCCAGCATGGCCTGGTGGCGCAACCGCAACGACGCCCGGGCCGGGGCCAGTCAGGCGCAGGTCGACGAACTCGTCGCGATGCTGAAGGCGAACTTCGGCGAACTCGGCCTGATCACGCCCGGCCAGCTGGAGGCGATGCGCGAGACCTTCGGCCAGCTGGCGCCCGCCGAAGTAGACCAGGCCCTGGCCAAGGCCGGGGTGCGGACCGCGCCGCCGACGGAACTGCCGAAGACCAGCGGCCTGCCCGACACCCTCTTCCGCCGTCTCAAGGCGCTGCTGGGCGACGCCGAGATCACCGGGATTCCCGAGCTCCTGCACGGAAATCTCGACAGCTACAAGCTCCTGGCGGACTTCGAGAGCAGCCCGCCCAAACCCGCCGGACTCACCGCCAAAGCCGTCCAGCAGGCGATCGACCGGGAGAACCGGCGCTCCGGCAACCAGCCCGCCCGCGAAGCGCTCGGCCTGCTCAACACCGCCGCGGGCAAGGAAGGCGCAGACCTCCGGCTGCTCGCGCTCTACCACCTGCTCGACGACGTGCGACGGCTCCGTGAGAACGGCGCACCGGCCAGCGCGCTGCTGCGAGTGCTCGGCCGCAGCAGCCTGGACGCGGACGAAGCACGGCTGGCGGTGCTCAGCGTGCTCAGCGAAACCGGCACTGCCGCACCGCCGGTCACCGGGCTGCAGAAGGTCACCGAACTCCTCGCCGCCGGAAACCTCATCGCCGCACAACAAACCCTGGCCGCGATCACGGATACCGACGAGGCCGCGGCCGCGAAAGCGGCCGTCGACCGGCACGCGCAGCAGGTGCGGGAACTCCGCGAAGCGGCGGACCGCGCGCTGCGAGGCGGAGCCGAAGCCGAAGCCAGGCGCCAGCTCGGCGAAGCCGCGCGGCTCGCCGTCGACGACGACGCGATAGCGGCGGAGCTGCGGCGCATCCCGCTGAGCCCGGTCGACGCCGTGACGGCGCAGCCGGAAGGCGTCGGGGTGCGGGTGTCGTGGCGGGCGAAGCCCGACCACGACGACGCCACCCGGTACCGGGTGGTGCGGCGAGCCGGGCGGACGCCCGGCGACGCCGACGACGGCGACGTGGTCGCCGAAGGCGCGGAGACGGTGGTGGTGGACGCCGCCGTGGCGGCGGGCGGGAGCGTCGGGTACGCGGTTTTCGCCGCCGGGGAAGGCGGCGCGTGGTCGCGGCCCGCCGGAGCGGTGGTCGACGTGCTGCCTCCCGTGCACAGGGTCCGGCTGGCCGTTCGCACCGGGGCGGTCGAGGGGAGTTGGGTCGTCCACCGGGACGTCGTCGGCGTCGACGTGCGGCGGCGCCGGGACGGGGAGTCCGACGACGTCGTCGTCCCCACCAACGGCAGCACCGCTTTTCGCGACTCCACTGTGGACGTCGATGGCGACTTCACCTACCTGCTGACCGCTCGCTACCGCCGCCCGGACGGCACCGAGGTCGCCGCCGAGACCGTGCCGGTGCGGCACACCGCCCGGGTCGCCGCGACGCTGCCGCCGGTCACCTCACTCGACGCGCGGCGCTTCGGCCGCGAGCTGGTGCTGTCCTGGGTGTGGCCGGGCGGCGTCCGGATGGCCGAGGTGACCTGGGCGAACCCGGCGGCCGGCGCGGAGGCCGGGCGGGTGCGGCTGACCCGGCAGCAGTACCAGGCCGGCGGCGGCTGCCGGATCGACGCAGGGCCCGGCGACGTGCGCGTGCAGGTGTCCGCGATCGCGTCCGCCGACAACGGCGAAAGCCGGTCCGATCCCGTCGCGCTGGTGCTGCCCGGTGCTCCGCCGCAGGTCAGCTACCGGATCGAACGGCAGAACCGGCTCTTCGGCGCGAGCACCGCGCGCATCGTGGTGACCGCCGACCAGCCCGTCCCGGACTGCACGGTGCTGGTGGTCCTCGCGCCCGGCCGCGTCATGCCGCTCAAACCCGACGACGGCCAGGTCGTGCACCGCGACGTCCACGACCTCGGCGACCCGTTGGAGCTGACCGTCGAGCTGCCGCGCCGGAAGCCCTACTGGCTGCGGTGCTTCGTCAACGCCCCCGGCGTCCAGCTGATCGACCCGCCGATCTCCCAGCTGAAGGTGTCCTGATGTCCATCCCCGACGCGGCGCAACCGCCCCCCGGCCCCGCCGTCGCCTCCGGGCGAGGAGTTCCGCAATTTCAATGGAAATTGCGGAAGTTGTCCACAACCTCCGGCATGTCGGTCGGCCGACACGCCGGAGGACCGCAATTTCAATGGAAATCGGATCTTCGATTTCCATGGAAATTGCGGCGGAACGCGGAAGGCTGCTGATGGCCAAGGTCGCTTGTCCCTACTGCTACCACCGGTTCCCCGCGGGCAACCTGCGGTTCCAGTGCACCGGCCGGCCCGCGCCCGGCCGCGAGAAGTGCCGCAAGGCCGTCGACGCCGAGCGGCAGCGGCTCACCGGCTACGCGCCCGCGTCCTGGCCGACCTTCGCGCCCCCGTCGTCGCGGTTCGGGCGCACGCCGCGCAAGGCACCGTGCCCGGACTGCGGCACGGTCAGCGGCATCCGCGCCTGCCCGGTGTGCCACACGCCGCTGCCCGCCAACTTCGCCGAGGGCCGCAGCCCGCTGATCGGGGTGGTGGGCGGCAAGGACGCCGGGAAGACCGTCTACACCACGGTGCTGGTGCACGAGCTGCGGAACAACATCCGCCGCCGCTTCGGCGCCGACATCTCCTTCGCCGGCGAGCAGGCCGGGGTCGGCACCGCGCAGTGGCTGGCGGACTACGAGCACGCGCTGTTCGACGACCGATCGCTGTTCGAGTCGACCGCCGGCTCAGCGGACGGCATCCGCGTCCCGCTGGTCATGCAGTGGCGGCAGCCGCGCGTCCAGTTCGGCCGCGAGGTGCACAACACCACGACGCTGTCGTTCTACGACGCCGCCGGCGAGGACATGACGACCCAGGAGTTCGTCAACAGCCAGGCGTACCTGACCGCCGCGGACGGGCTGATCGTGCTGCTCGACCCGTTCCAGCTGCCGGGCGCGGCGGACCGGATCGCGGTGCCCGACGCCAGCCGGCAGGGGACCGAGCCGCCGATCAACGTGCTCACCCGGGTCACCGAGATGCTGCGCACCAGCGTCGGGCTCAGCGACCGCAAGAAGGTCGAGACCCCGATCGCCGTGGTGTTCTCCAAGATCGACGCCTTCTTCGGGATGCTCGGCGCGAACCACCCGCTGCTCCGCCCGCCGGCCACCGGCCCGCAGTACGACGAGGCGGGCGGGCAGGACACCGACGAGCACCTGCGGGCGCTGCTGGCCGACCTCGGCGCCGACGACATCGACGGGCACCTGCGCGCGCATTACCAGACGTTCCGCTATTTCGCGGTTTCCTCGCTCGGCGCGGAACCGGACTATGGCCGCAAGCAGATCGACCCGGCCGGGGTGCGGCCGTTCCGCGTGGACGAACCACTGCTGTGGCTGCTCAGCCACTTCCGGATCATCGAACGGAGCCGAGGATGAGCGGGCGCGAGTTCCAGTCGCTGTTCTACACCGACTGCCGGCCGGGCCAGGGCCTGCGCGGCGGCGCGGGATTCCAGTTCCAGGCCGTCTCGCCGGGCACCACGGACGAGATGATGACCGCGGTGCAGCGCTCGGCGCTCTACGAGGCCCCGGTGGGCTGGATGCGCGAGAAGCGCGAGGTCTCGCAGTACCCGCCGTCGCTGGTGCACGTGCACGACGGCGTCTACGCGACGGCCCGCGGGATCTACCTGGGCGCCGAGACCGGCGGGGTCCGGGAGGGCAACCAGTTCACCCACGCGCTGGCCACCACCGATCCGCAGCTGTACGGGCCGATCCGGCCCGCGCAGCTGTGGGCCGCGCCGTGGTGGGTCGAGCAGCCCGCGGAGAGCACCGAATGCGCGGCGGTGTCGGCCGAACCCGAGGCAGGGCCGCTGGGCGTCGAGGCGTTGCGGGACTGGGTGCTGAGCCGGCAGGACGGCGAATCCTGGTTGCTCGCAGTGCATTCCGCGATGGACCGGCTGCACGGCGAGAACGCGTCGCGGGTGGTGTTCGTCAGCGAGGACGCCGAGACCGCGGTGCGCTGGATCGCGGCCGGAACGCTCCTGCTGCCCCAGGAACGGGCGCTGCGGGTGGGTTTCCGGGTGTTCGCCACCAACCCGCAGTACAGCCGCCACGAGGTGCTGGCGGTGCACCCGGACTGGGCCGGGTCGCTGGCCGATCCGGACCGCAACTCCGACTACGTGGTGTTCAACCTGGTCACCGGGGAACGCCGGAAGGACGAGCCGACCGCCGCCGCCCGCCACTGGGTGCCGCGCTTCCTCGGCGCCGACCCCTACGACGTGGTCGACGCCATCGAGCTGTCGCACCAGTTCGCCCGCAACCGCGACGACCGGCGGCCGGGCACGGCGGACCGGCTGGCCGCCGGCGTGCTGATGCTCGAGGAGGCCGTGTCCGGGCAGGATTCCGCGATGGCGCTGGCGGACTGGCTGGTGTCCCCGCCGCCGGTGTCCACATCGGACGTCGTCGAACCGGTGCTGGACGCGGTGCTGGCCTCGTCGCCCGCGCTGCCGGTGCTGGCGAAGCTGGCCGAGGCGAACGCGGCGCAGGCCGGCCGGGTGCGGATCGCGTTGCTGCGCGGCGAGATCGACGAGATCGTGCGCGGCACCCCGGCCGATTCCCGGGCTCCGCTGTCGCCGCGGCCGTGGAGCCCGGACGAGGTGGAGGAGGCCTGCATCCTGGTCGAGGCGGCCGCCGGCGCCGTCGCCCCGGAGCGGATGGACCTGCTGCTGCGGACCGCGACCAGGTTCGGCGTGCGGCCCCGGGTGGGCCGGTTCGCCGAGGCGGCCGGGCGGTTCGTCGAGTGGTGGGCGGAGCACCCGCACGCCGGCGTCGACCCGGCGCGCTGGACGTGCGGTCCGGAGATGATCGACCTGCTGCGCGACGTGCTGGCCCGCCGCCTGGCGGGCCCCGGCGCCGCCGAGGTCGCCGAGGCGATCGACGCCCGCTGGTGGCGGCTGCTGGCGCCGACGATCAGCGATCCGTTCATGCCGCTGGACGCGGCGGTCGCCGCCGCCGCGGTGGCCTCCGGCGGCTCGGTGCGGCAGGAGACCACCGCCCGGTTCCGCGAGCAGCTGCGCGCGCCGGACCGGCCGGGCACCGGCGAAGCGGTGTGGGAGGCGCTGTACCGGAACTCCGCGCCCACCATGGCCGAGCTCAAGGACTTCCTCACCGCGCTGCCGTCGACGGCCGTCTCGGATTCCCTGGCGCAGCGGGCGTTCACGGTGCTGGAGAAGGCCAAGGTGTCCGGTCGCTACCTGGACGTCCTGCGGATGCTGGGACATCACCTCGGCGACCGGGACGACCTGCGCAAGGTGTGGGAGGACGACGGCCGGCTGCGGTCCTGGCTGAGCAACTTCGCCCGCAAGGGCGCCGAAGCCGATGCCGCGACGCTGAAGGACATCTCGGAGTCGGTGTTCACCGCCCGCGCGGACCAGATCATCGCGGTGCTGCTCGACATGGACCTGCCGGCCGCGCTCGACCTGACCGTGCGGGGCGGTGACCAGCTCCAGCAGATGCTGGTGCACGCGCTGCCCGCGGTGTGGAACGACGAGCAGGCCGCGCAGTCGCGGCGCGACCACGCGGTCGTGCTGGCGTTCCTGACCGGCTGGGAGGACGCCGCCTCGGAGCAGGTGCGGACGGCGTTCGACAAGGCCCTGGAGCGCTGGGCGGGCCAGCACAAGCCGACCGACTACCGGCGGATCAGCAAGGTGCTGCGCGGCGTGGCGGCCGAGTACGCCGCGGGCTGGCACGAGTGGCTGAAGGAGTTCTCGCAGCAGAAGCCCAAACCGGCCCGCACCCGCGAGTTCGCGCGCCGGTTGTTCGGCAGACGGGAGAAGTAATGCCCTACGTGATCGGGGCCCTCCTGGTGCTGTGCCTGGGCTTGTGGCTGGCCACGGTGGTCATCGGGATCCTGGCCTGGCTGTTCCCGCTGTTCGTGCTGTTCGGCAGCTCGTGGGCGTTCGTCTCGACGTGCCTGGTGCTGGCGGGTCGCGGCGCCGTGCAGCCGCAGCTGGTGACGCCGAACGACGTGGTCAACGGCACCGCCGGGCTGCGCAAGCCCAAGGGGCCGTTCCCGCACGACTGGGCCTGGCCGGGCTACCTCGCCGCGCAGTGGCGCCGCGACCTGGTCGCGGCATGGCAGAACGGCCTCGCCTTCATCGTGCGCGGCTGGCAGTGGGGCTTCAACTACGGCACCGGCAGCAAGCTCCGATTCGCGAGCATCGGCCTGACCGCCCTGATCTGGTCGGGTGTCACCCTGGGCGCGCTGCTCGGCGCGGCGGAAGTGCTGGTGATCGGGGCTGTCGTGCTCGGCATCGGATGGCTCGGCCGGGGTGCGCTGGTCGGGCTGCTGCGCGGCTACGACCTCGTCGTGCGGCGGCTGCGGAAGGCCAGCGGCAGCTGCCCGGTGTGCTACCACGTGATGGCCGTACCCGCCTACCGCTGCGACGGCTGCCAGGTGGTGCACCACGACATCCGGCCCGGCGCGCTGGGCGCGGCGTCGCGCACCTGCGGGTGCGGCGCGAAGCTGCCGACGACCGTGCTGCGGGCGTCCAAGCGGCTGGAGGCGCTGTGCCAGCGCTGCGACCGGCCGCTGCGGGGCGGTTCGGGCGCGGTCACCGACATCCGGATGCCGGTCTTCGGCCCGGTGTCGGCGGGCAAGACGCGGCTCGTGCACGCGGGCCTGGTCACCCTGCGGGACCGGGCCGCCGCCGAAGGCGTCGTGCTCGACTTCGTCGACGGCGCCAGCAAGCAGGCCTTCGAGCACGGCGAGCAGCTGATCACCACCGGCGGCGACACCGCGAAGACGCCGGCCGGGCAGCTGCCCGCGGCGATCACGGTGCGGTTCACCCGCGGCGGCTCGGCGAAGGCCCGCGACCAGGCGCTGGTGCACCTCTTCGACGCGGCCGGCGAGTTCTACGTCGACCGGGACGACAACAGCGAGCTGGAGTTCCTCGACCACGCCGGGGGACTGGTGCTGGTGGTCGACCCGTTCGCCATCGGCTGGGTGCGCGACCAGCTCGGCGGCGCGCTGGAATCCCGCCTGGCGCAAGCACATCCGGCCAGCGGCGACCCCGAGCAGGTCTACCAGGTGACGGCCCGGCGGCTGCGCGACTACGGGGTGCAGACCGAGCGCCGGGCCCTGGCGGTCACGGTGGTCAAGGCGGACCTGCTGACCGACCTGCCGTGGGCCGCGGACCTGTGCGCCGGGGCGGTGCGGGAGTGGCTGAACACCGCGGGCCTGGACAACCTGGTGCTGGCCGCGGAGCGGGACTTCGCCGAGGTGCGCTACTTCGTGGTGTCCTCGGTGACCGGGATCAGGCCAGGACACCGGCTCACCCCGGCGGCGCCGTTCCGCTGGCTGATGGGCCGCGGCGGCTTCGCCCTCGGCCGCGACGAGAAGCCGACCACGGAGGCGGTATGACCATCCGACCCCCGGCGAACTACCGGGTGTACCGCTGGCTGCTGATCGCGGTCTTCGCGATCGCGATGCTGCTCACGATCCTCAGCTCTGCGGTCAGCTGCGCCGACTTCACGACGGTGGTGTTCGGCGGTGCCTGACGAGTTGGTGCTCGGCATCGACCTGGGCACCACCTACTCCGCCGTAGCGTCCATCGTGGATGGTGAGGTCGAGGTGGTGCGCAACCGGCTCGGCGAGCTCACCACGCCGTCGGTGGTGCACTTCGCGTCCGCCGACACGGCCGTGGTCGGGGCGGCGGCGCGGGAGAACCTCGACCCGGAGAACACCGTCGAGCTGATCAAGCGCCGGATGGGCACCGAGTTCGAGCTGCTGTTCCACGGCGCGCGGCACACGCCGGAATCGGTGTCGGCGCTGATCCTGCGCAGCCTCGTCGACGACGCCGTCGCGCGCTTCGGTCCACATGGGACGGTCCACGCGGTGATCACGGTTCCGGCGTACTTCGGGATCCGGGAGCGCGAAGCCACCTTGCAGGCGGCGCGGCTGGCCGGCATCGAGGTGCTGGAGGTGCTGAGCGAACCGGTTGCGGCCGCGCTGCACTACTCCGCCCAGGCGGAGCCCGGCGCCGCGCTCGTCTACGACCTCGGCGGCGGCACCTTCGACACGACCGTGCTGCGGGTCGCCGACGACGGAGTGCACGTGGTGGCCACCGACGGCGACAGCAGGCTCGGCGGTGCCGACTGGACTGAGCGCATCGCCGAGCACCTGGCGGCGGCGTTCGCCCGCGAGTTCCCGGACGCGGACCCGGACGACGAGGAGTTCCGGCAACAGCTCCAGGACGTCACCGAGCACCTCAAACGCCAGCTCAGCACGGTCACCAGCCGCCGGGTGAAGCTGCGTTGCGGCGACGACTCGGGGAGCTTCGAGATCGACCGGGCGACGCTGGAAGACCTCGGCGCGGACCTGGTGGAGCGCACCCTGCTGATCGTCGACCGGGTGCTGACCGATGCGGCGGCGAAGGGCGTCTCGCGGATCGACGAGGTGCTGCTGGTCGGCGGCGTCACGAAGGCACCGATGATTCGTGCCGCGCTGCAAGCACATCTCGGCCGGGCGCCGAAGATCGTCGATCCCGACCTGGCCGTCGTGTCGGGGGCCGCGGTGCGCGCGCACCGGCTCGCCACGGCGCAGGCCGGCACGTCGGCGGCGGTGGTGCCGCGCAGCTTCGGCGTGCTGGTCGAGGACAGCCACGACGAAGGACTGCGGAGCTTCGTCGACCACCTCGTGCAGCGCAACGATCCGCTGCCCGCCATCGCGACGGCCCGGTTCGCCACCATCGTGAACCGGCAGCGGTCGGTCCGCATCCAGGTGTTCGAGCAGGCAGGCGACGTGCCGTCGGCGGAGGTCGAGCACAACCGCCGGGTGCTGGACGGCGAGTTCGCCGGGCTGCCGCCGCTGCCCGCCGGATCGGTGATCGAGCTGACGTTGCGCGTCAGCGCGGACGGCCTGCTCGCGGTGACCGCTCGGGAGCCGCTCAGCGGCGCGGCGCTGGAGCTGGAGGCCTATGTGGACGGTGTCGTGGACGGCGCGGCGACCGAGCGGCTGGCCGAGACCATCGCCGGGCTGACCGTGCGGTGCTGAGTTCGGGGGAGCGATGAGTTCGTGGATTCGCCGGGACTTCGGCGGGATCGGGTTGACGCAGGCACCGCCGGGCGAGTACCTGCCCAGGCTGCAGGAGCGGTACGGCGGGCACGTCCTGCTGTGCATCGACGTGAGCGCGTCGATGCGGGGGCAACGGTTGGAGCAGGCCATCGCCGGCGGCGAGCGGTTCCTCGCCGAAGCCGACGGCGCGCACTACAAGAGCGGGCTGGTGCTCTGGTCCGATGTCGTGCAGCAGTACGTGCCACCGGAAGCCCGGCTGGACGACGTGGTTTCCGCGCTCCGGAAGGCGAAGACGTGGGGCGGTACCGTGCTGTCATCCGCGCTGCGGCTCGGCATCGACGTGCTGCCGAAGTACCCGGGCGACCGCGTGCTCTGCATCTTCAGCGACGGGGCGCTCGGGGACCACGCGAAGGCTCGTGACCTGGCGCGGAAAGCTTGCGCGATGGGCATCCGCATCGTCGTCCGCGGCCTCGGGTCGGACGCCGCGGATTCGCTCGCGGACCTGGCCTGCCCCGGGGTTCCGGACGCCGACCAGCGGATCGACGACGCCGCGGGTGTCGCGGCGGGCATCGCCTCGATGGCCACCGGCCTGTCCGCTCGTCGCGGCCGATGAGCTGATCGTGCGAGGCGATCGCTGCGGTAAGGTCGTGTCAGCCGCGACAAAGCGAGGAGGTGAGCCCGATGACGACGACCCGTTCCATCCGGGCGCTCCTGGCTGCGGCGGCGGTCTGACCGACATCCAGGAGAGCTCGTTCCACGAAACGTGCACTGGATGAAGGAAAAAATGACTGTTCAGCCCTTTCGCATTTCCGTTCCCGACGAAGTCCTCGACGACCTGCGCATCCGCCTGTCGCGCACCCGCTTCACGACCGCGTCCGACAGCGCCGGGTGGGCCGGCGGGACGGATCCCGACTACCTCCGCGAGCTCGTCGCCTACTGGGCGGACGGGTTCGACTGGCGCGCCGCCGAATCGGCGCTCAACGCCTACCCGCACTACCTCGCCGAGGTCGCGGGCCGGAAGGTGCACTTCGTGCACCTGCGCGGCAAGCGAGCGGAAGGCGCGCCCGCGCCGCTGCCGCTGGTCCTGACCCACGGCTGGCCCAGCAGCTTCGTGGAGATGCTGCGGGTCGCCGGGCCGCTGACCGATCCCGCCGCGCACGGCGGCGATCCGGCCGACGCCTTCGACGTGATCATCCCCTCGCTGCCGGGTTTCCTGTTCTCCGAGCTGCCGGCGGGGCCGTTCACCCGCCGCGGCGTCGCCGAGATCTGGCACGAGCTGATGACCGGCACCCTGGGTTATCGGCGGTTCGGCGCCTTCGGCGGCGACATCGGCGGCGGAGTCACCCAGTGGCTCGGCGCGCTCTACCCGGGCGAGGTGGCGGGAGTCCACGTGACCACCGCGGTGATCGCCACCGACTTCGGCGAACGGCCGCCGACGCCCGAGGAGCAGGCATACCTCGACGCGGTGGCCGCCTACGACGAGTCGGACGGCGGGTACAGCGAGATCATGCTGACCCGGCCGGACACGGTCGCGGCGGCGCTGGTGGACTCGCCGGCCGGTCTCGTCGCGTGGATCGCCGACAAGTACCGCGACTGGAGCGACTGCGGCGGTGACCTGGAGCGGCGCTGGGACAAGGATGCGCTGCTGACCGTCGCGACCCTGTACTGGGCCACCGGCACCATCGGCACGTCGTTCCGGCAGTACTACGACTACCACCGCAACGCGCCGGTCCCGCCGATCGAGGTGCCCGGGGCGGTGACGCTGAGCCGGGAGCCGATCTTCGCGGACTTCCCGAAGAGCCTCGCGGAGCGCATCTACCGCGACCTGCGCCATTGGAGCAGGCCGGGGCGCGGCGGGCACTTCATGCCGCACGAGGAACCGGCGCAGGTGGCGGAGGAGTTGCGCGCCTTCTTCCGTCCACTGAGGACGCAGGGCTGACCCGGTGGTCCCGCGGCTGCCGGTCGCGGGACCACCGAACGCCTGCCGGTCGTCGTTCGAATTGCCGGAATTGAATTCCCGCGCACCAATAGTCCGACTCGCTTGTCCCGGTCGGTGGGATAACAGATTGTGAATAACGTGATCTGTTACACCGTTGGTGTATGTCTGGTCACGTTGTGATAACGATGGGGCGGGTGGGGAGGATACTCGTATTGGCGGATGCTGCGCACAACCATCGAGGCAAAACAAGACGACGGTCGTTCGCGGCTCTTTGGTGCACCGGATGTCTGGAGGTCGGCGATGGTCGCGGCGCTGAAAGCGCACGCAGCGTGGTTGGTCAACGCACTGGGGGTGAACCGGAACCCGTTGCGAAGGCCCATCGATCGGCTCGCGGCGGGCATCTCGGTGCTGCTGCTCATGGTCGCCCTGATCGCGATCCCCGCGTCGGGCCTGTTCGGCGCGTCCCTGCACGCCGATCTCACGCAGCGTGCGGCGACGGCGGCGGAGACCACGCGGCCGGTGGACGCGGTGCTGACCACCCGCCCCGCCCTCAGCGTCCCGGTCTCCGAGGCCTACAGCCAGGACGCCCTGAACTCGACCGCGGTCGTCGAGTGGCGCGCCGGGCTGGCCCGGACGCAGAGCGCGACGGTGCAGGTCCCGGCCGACAGTGCGCCGGGCGACACCGTGACCGTGTGGGTCGACCAGGCGGGCAACCGGGTACCGGCCCCGGCCAGCGGAGGAGCGATCACGGCGTCGGCGATCTTCGCGGCACTGCTGATGCTGCTGGTGATCGAGCTGGCCTGCATCGCCCTGATCACGGGAACCCAGCACCTGGCCCGCCGCATGTGCATGCGCGCCTGGGAACGCGAATGGGCGTTCCTCCAACACGGCGGAACCTGGTCCCAGCGCTGAACTCCCGCGTCCCCAACCCCGGTGGCTTCCGGTCGCTGGATCAGGTGTTGTGGGGCGCGCCCTCCTCAGGTTGCCGGTAGGACCCCGCGTGTGAGCAACGGCCCGGCAGCGGGTCGGGCCGGGCGGCACGTGACGGGAGTTCGAGATGCCGGATGTCCGTTGGACCGATGACCTGCTGGACCGGATGCGCGGTGCCGGTGACCCGGGAGCCGACGACGCCATCGCCGAGGTTTACGCGGCGGGGCAGGAGGAACCGGTCAGACAGGCACTGCTCGGGTTCGGCCGGAACGGGCAGGCGATACCCGACGGCCTGCCGCCGAAGCTGCGGGACTACCTCGACCGGTCCTCGGTGCTGCCGGACTGGGCGGATCCGGCCCGGATGGAGCGCGGCAACGATCTGCTGGGCCGCTACGAGCCGCACGTGCTCTCGACCCTGCTGTGCGGATCGCTCCCGCTCTGCTACGCCTGTGCCAACGGCGTGCAGGTCCTGCGCCGGTCGCAGCGGCTCACCGGGCAGGTCTACCGGCGACTGGTGGAGACCTCGCAGTTCGTGGTCGACGTGCTCGACGAAGGCGGGCTCGGCGCAGACGGCCGGGGCGTGCGATCCGCGCAGAAGATCCGCCTGCTGCACGCGACCATGCGTTACCACGTCTCCAGCCTGGGTGATTGGGACAACAACGGTGGCATCCCGATCAACCAGGAAGACCTCGCCGGGACGTTGCTGAGCTTCGCCGTCGTGATCCCGCTCGGCCTGCAGCGGCTGGGCGTGGAGCTGCCCGCCCGGGACCGGGACGACTTCTTCCACATCTGGCGCGTCATCGGCCACGTCCTGGGCGTCGACGAGCGGCTCAACCCGTCCGACTTCGACTCCGCGGTGGCGCTGAAGGACCGGATCCTCGAACGGCAGCAGGCCCCTTCCGAAGCCGGGAGGGAAATGACCAAGGCCCTGCTGGACTTCATCCGCGAAGTGCTCCCGGGCCCGGCCTTCGCCGGCGTGGGCCCGAGCCTGATGCGCCACCTGGCCGGTGACCGGACCGCCGACATCCTCGCGGTGCCGCCTGCGGACTGGACGTCCCTGGGGCTCCAGCTGCAGTCCGGCCTGAGCTTCGGCTACGGCAAGACCGGCGACAAGGTGCCGTTGGCCGGAACGCTCGCCAGCGAGTTCGGTCGGGTGGCGCTCAAGGAAGGGCTGCGCATGACGAACAAGGGGCGCCGCTACGAATGGCAGGTCCCCACAGGCCTGACGGAACCTTCCTGACCTGCCGAATACCCACTTCGCGAACGGCCTGTTCGCCTCGACGGACGAGGTGGACGGGCCGTTCGCTCGTTCCGCACGGCAGCGCCCCACGGGCTCGTGGCCGCCGGGGTGTCAGTTCGGTCTGGGGGCTACCACTGCGCGGTAGGGGGCGAGCATCTTGGCCAGCCAGGCCTCTCCGATCGGGGTGTCCAGGTCGATCTGCAGTTCCGGTTCTTCGCCGTCCAGGCCGTCCGCTCCGCAGCGGTCGCCGAACAGCACCAGGGCCGGATTACCGGTGTCCCGCTTGGACGGCCAGATCAGCCCGTCCGCCCACTCCGCCTGCGCCCGGATCCACGCCGCCCAGTCGCGGGTCCGCTCGTAGGCGTCCTTGCCCTCGGTGTCGACCAGCCAGGAATCCTGCGCGACCGCGGCCAGATCGGGTCCGGTCAGCAGGCTGACCAGGGTCAGCTCGCGGGCGGTGCGGACGGCGCTGAGCCGTCGCTCGGCGATCTGCGCCCGGCGGATCAGCCGCTGCCCGTTGCCGCCGAAGCCCAGGTTGCGCAGCAGCACTTCAGCCAACGCCGTCGTCACCTGCAATCCGGCGTAGTAGCTGGGGAACGGGTCCGACGGTGTGCCGTCGAACCGGCCGCCCGGCGCGTTGCCGGCCTGGGCGGGCTTGAACTCGGCCGCGTGCCGCCTGCGGTCGTGCAGCCGGAACAGAGTGGTGTCGGCGGGCAGCACGTACCGGGTCGGGGCGGCCTCGAACTCCAGCGGTGGGGTGGCCATCGGCACGGTCACACCTCCGCCGAGTCTTCGCGGGCGGCGTCGATCAACGCCCGGTCGGTGACCCGGCCGATCAGCTCGGCAGGCACCCCGCCCAACCAGTCGTTGATCCCGAGCCACCAGTCCGCCGCTCCCCACGGGTCGTCGGCGGCGCGCAGGTACCGGTTCACGGTGCGCACCAGCTCGCGCGGCGCCCCCGCGGCGTCGAACTGGAACGCGGGCCACCGGGCGGGTCCGTCGGCGCCCGGCAGCCGGATCAGGTCCGGGTCGGCCGGGTCGCCGCCGCCCGCCGAAACCTGGTGCGCGTCCAGCGAATCCGCCGCGCGCAGCCGGTCCAGGTCGGCGCGCGGCGCGGAATCCGCCAGCCGGTCGCTCAGGTCCGTGCTCAGCCGCTGCCAGTCCACCTCCGGCCGGCGGAACCGCGACACGGGTTCGGCGAGCGCCCGGCGCACCGGGTGCGTCACCGGCAGCACGTCCCCGAGCAGCGAGGCGATGTCCTCGGCGATCAGCGCGGAAGTCTCCGAATCCGCCGCGTCCTGCAGCTCGGCGACCAGCGCGACCAGCCTGGTGAACGTCTCGGGGTCGAGCCGGTCGGCGACGTCGTCCCACTCGGTCGCCAGCACGTCCAACATCCGCTGCTGACTCAACGTCGACCTCCTCTCCGGTGCGCGTCCGGTGTCCGCGGTTCAGTCAACACCAAGATCCGACGAAACGGGGCCGGGATCGCGGAAGCCCGGCCGACTGCCGGGCGCTCGCGATGCCGGGGCGCGCACCATGAAGACGTCCACGGCGTCCTCGGTCTCGACCGAAAACCCGTGCCGCTCGTACAGTTTCCGGGCCGGGCTGCCCTGCAGCACGTTCAGCCGGACCAAGGCGTCCTCCCGGTTGCACCGCTCCAGCAGGCTGCCCAGCACGGCAGATCCGATGCCCCTGCCCTGCAGGTCCGGGGCCAGGTAGAAGTGCTCCAGCCAGTAGGCGCTTTCGGCCGGGCGCAGCGCCACGCAGCCGGCGAAGGCGCCACCCACCTCGATCACCCAGGTGTGCGCCGGCTCGAACCCGTCCCGCAGCCGCTGCCGCACGCGCTGCTCGTCGTACCGGCCGAGCCGCTGGAGATCCGCTCGGAGCACGACGGCCCGCAGCTCGGCCACCGCCTCGACGTCCGCCGCCGACGAGTCCCGAAGCTCCCAGTCCGCCATGACCGCGAGGCTATAGAGGCTGTGGCGGGTAGGGGCTTGTGCCCTCGAAGTGGCGCGTGGGCTGTGGCGATTTCCCGGACAGCCCCTGCCGCCGGGCTTGGGAGTTCCGGGCGCGGCCTAGCCGTCGGCCGGGCAGAGCACCGGTTTCCCGACCTCGCCCGAACCGCTGAGCTGCACCATGAGCTTCTTGGCGTTCGCCCCGGCCATCGCGCTGACCCCGACGGCCGTGCAGACCAGCTGCGTCGATGCGAGAGCGGACAACGTGCTCGGCGGCACCGGGAGCTGCACGGTCACGATCCCGTCGTCCGGGGTGCCGGCCGACACCTGCTCGGTCGTGAGGAACGGCAGTTCCGTGCGGAATCCGGCCGCGCCTTCGGCGGGGGTGGGCCCGGCGGCGAGCAGGCGGAGCGCCTCGGTCACGGTGCCGAGCCGGCCGGTCTCCCGGATCGTCGGCCTGACCTGGCCGGGCTCGCCGGTCACGAAGTACAGCACCGGCCCCCGCGCGATGCCGTCCGGCGCTTTCCCGGCGAGCACCACGTCCGTCGGCTGCACGCCGCAACCGGCGAGCACCAGCAGCACGGCCGCCAAGGCGATGCGTTTCACGAGACCTCCAGGGGCAACCGCAGCGTGAACTTCGCGCCACCGCCGGGCTGGTTGCCCGCCTCGATGGTGCCGCCGTGCAACGCCGCGTTCTTCATCGCGATCGACAGTCCGAGCCCGCTGCCCTCCGACCGGGTGCGCGCCGCGTCGGCCTTGTAGAACCGCGCGAAAACGTGCGGCAGCACGGCTTCCGGCAGTCCCGGGCCGTTGTCGGTGACCTCGACGACGGCCTGCCCGTCGGCGCTGCGCAGGCGCACCCGCACGGGCGGCTCGCCGTGCCGGAGCGCGTTGCCCACCAGGTTCGCCACGATCACGTCCACCCGCCTGCCATCGACCTCGGCGACGATCCCCGACGGCAGGTCCGCCTCCACCCGGTCGCCCCACTGGCGGGTGCGCAGCGTCCCGGTGATCAGCTCCCCGAGGTCGGTTCCCTGCCGGTCGAGCCGCGCGGTGCCGGAATCGAACCGGGAGATCTCGATCAGGTCGTCCACCAGCCGCGCGAGCTTCTTCGTCTCCGAGCTGATCAACCGGGCGGCGGTGCCGGCGTCGCCGGGAAGCCCCGCGCCTTCCTCGTCGAGCACCTCGTTGACCGCCGTCATCGCGGCCAGCGGAGTGCGCAGCTCGTGCGACACGTCGGCGACGAACCTCCGGGAGTCGGCCTCCATCCGCCGCAGCTCGCCGACCGAAGCCTCCAGGCTGGCCGCGCTGTCGTTGAAAGTCCGCGCCAGCTCGGCGAGTTCGTCCGAGCCGCGGGCGGGCAGCCGCGTCGTCAGGTCGCCGCGGGCGAGGCTGCGGGCGCCATCGCGCAGCCGGCGCACCGGCCGGAGCACCGCGCTGGCGGCGAGCCAGGCGACGATCACCGCGAGCGGCACCGCGACGGCGCCGGTCAGCCAGCCGTTCGTCGCGAACTCCTGGATCTGCCGCTGCTGTTCGTAGAGCGGGAGCCAGCCGTACACCTCCAGCCCGGACGGGTGGCGTTGGAAGTGCTCGTCGGTGGTCAGCACGGGCATGCCGACGACGAGCATGACGGTGCGGCGGACCTCGACCCGCTGGAACACGATCCTCGTACCGTCGCGCACCGTCGCCCGCAGGTCGGCCGGGATCTCCAGTTCCGGGTAGATCGCGTTCTTCGTGGTCAGGTTCCCTTGGACGACGACGGTGTGCCTGCCGAGCCGGCCGGCGAGCTCGTCGAGGGCGGCCTGGTCGAGGGGCAGCCGGAGGTCCGGGGCCAGCCGGTCGACGTCGTCGCGCAGCTGCTGCATGAAGTGGTCCTGCGTCGTGGCGAGCACGGTGCGGCGGGCCGAGACGTAGTTCGCCCCGGTCGCCGCGACCGTCGCCAGCAGTGCGACGAACGTGACGATCAGGACCATCCGCGGCCGGATTCCCCGCGTCCTGCCGAGCAAGCGCCCGATCACAGGGGGCCGAACCGGTAGCCGAAACCGCGCACGGTCCGGATGTAGACGGGGGAGCCCGGCACGTCCTCGATCTTCATGCGCACCCGCTGCACGCAGGCGTCGACCAGCCGCGAATCGCCCAGGAATTCGTGCTCCCACACCAGGTTCAGCAGCTGCTGGCGGCTGAGCACGTGGCCGGGCACCTTCGACAGCTCCAGCAGCAGCCGCAGCTCGGTCGGCGTCAACGGGACCGGCTCGCCCGCCTTCGACACCTCCAGCGCGGCGCGGTCGATCACTAGGTCGCCGTGCCGTTCCCGGTCCTGGTCCGCGCCACCGCCGTTGCGGCGCAGCACCGCCTTGATCCGCGCGTCCAGCACCCGCGCCTGCACCGGTTTCACCACGTAGTCGTCGGCGCCCGCCTCCAGGCCGCTGACCACGTCGATGTCGTCGCCGCGGGCGGTGAGCATGATGATCGGCAGGTTGCCGGCGGCCCGGATCCGGCGGCACACCTCGAAACCGTCGATCCCGGGCAGCATCACGTCCAGCACCACGATGTCCGCGGCGCCCAGCAGCCGCAGGCCACCTTCCCCGTCGGGCGCCGGCTCCACCGCGTGTCCGTGCCGGCGAAGGCCCAGGCAAAGTCCCGCCCGGACGGCCGGGTCGTCCTCTATCAGCAGCACATTCGGCACCGGCCGATTATGGATCTCCACCGCGGCACCCATGTGGTTCTGTAGCGAAACCATGACATGACCAAGGCCTGACGCCGACATCGCGTCGCGACGCTGGAGCCATGTTGGAAGCAAAGACCAGGCCGCTGCGGGCACAGCGCCCCCGGCGGCGGAGCAGGTGGCCGGTCGTCGCAGCGCTGGTCGTGGTGGCGACCCTTGCCATCGCGTTCGGCTTCGGCCAGGCATCCGGGGATACCGACTCCAGCACGGTGGTCTTCGACCGCGTCGAGCAGGAAACGCTGCACACCGACCACGCGGACCGGCAGTTCCGGTCGGCGTCGCTGGTGAAGCTGCTCATCGGGCTCGACCTGGTCGAGCGCGGGATCGTCACGCCGAAGCGGCCGAGTCCACGGATGACCCGGATGCTCTCGCACAGCGACGACGGCATCGCCAGCGAACTGTGGTCCTCCGGTGGCGGGCCGCAGATCGTCACCCGCGTCGCGGCCGACCTCGGCCTGTCGGACACCGAACCCCCGGACACGCCGGGCCGCTGGGGCGACACGCTGATCACCGCGAACGACGTGGTCAAGGTGTACCAGCACGTCCTGGAGCTGCCGGAGGAGAAGCGCGCCCTGCTGCTCGATCCGCTGCGCGATGCCGCGCGCACCGCCGCCGACGGCACCGACCAGCACTTCGGCATCCCCAGCGCGCTGCCCGGCGAGGAGTGGGGCGTCAAGCAGGCGTGGGCGGCCGGGCGCGGCGGCGTGGACGTGCACACCAGCGGGCTGGTCGGCAGCGGCGACCGGTACATCGTCGTGGTGCTCACGCACCATCCGGAGGGCTATTCGCTGGCGAAGGCGGAAAGCCGCGTGACGGCCGAGGTCGCGGAACTGTCCGCGCTGCTGGGCTAGATCGTGTTTTACAAGCGGCGGTCGCCGCTTGCGGTGGAAAACGAACTTCGAAACACTCTCTAGCCGCTCACCTGGTGGCCTGCGATGTCGGTGCGGGCCTTGGCCACCGCCTTCTGGTCCATGCCGCCGATCTCGAGCTCGAAGCGCACGTCGTTGCCGCTCTCCAACTCCTTCGCGTGCACCGTCAGCGCCCCGGTTTCGGACATGTGGAAGGTGATCTCGATCCGGCACCCTGCGAGCCGGGCCGGGATGCCGGTGAGCATGCCGTGCCCCACCTTGGTGTTGTCGGCCAGCTCGTCCGACGGCGTCGATCCGGCCTGCTCCCACACCTCGATCTCGGCCATCCGCTGGTTGTCGATGGCCGTCTGGAACGGGTACGGGCCGGTGTCGGCGGGCAGCTCGGTGTTGGCGTGCAGCAGGTGCGCCACCATCTGCCGCGCCCGCATCGGGTCCGTCAGCGCCAGCGGGTCCCGCGGATCCAGCGCCTTGACGCCGAATGCCCGCGGCACCACCGTCGCGACCCGCTTCCTGGCCATCGCATCGACGTCGGCCGCGCTGATCCCCAGCTGCCGTTCGGCCGGCGCGCCCTGGACCTTCTTGGCCTGCCTGATCAGCGCGAACAGCGCCGCGCCCTTGGCGACGGCGAGGTCCGGTTCGGAGAGCCGGGCGTCGAGCCCGAACCGCCGCTTGAGCTCCGCCGCCACGGCGGGCATCCGGGTCATGCCGCCCGCCAGCAGGACCTCGTCGAACCGCTCGACGCCCTTGCCGCGCGCCGTTTCGATGATCCGCTCGGTGATCGTCATCGTCCGGTCGAGCAGGTCGGCGGTGAGCTCCTCCAGCTGATCCCGGGTGAAGGGCACCGTCACCGCGGCACCCGCGGCCCGCAGCGCGACGTTGCGGGACATGGTGGCGCTCAACGCCTTCTTGGCCTCTTCGGCGCGGTCGGCGAACTCCTGCATGGCCAGCTCGTCCGCGCTCGGATCCAGGTTCGGGTGCGCGTCCCGGAACGCGGCCAGCAGGTGGTCGGTGATCCGCTCGTCCCAGTCCGCGCCGCCGAGCCGGCCGTCGCCGTCGGTGCACACCACCTTGATGTCGTCGCCGGAAACGCGGATGACGGTGGTGTCGAAGGTGCCGCCGCCGAGGTCGTAGACCAGCACGTGCCGGGTCTGCGGCGCGTTGTCCAGCGCGTGGTGGTGCAGCGCGGCGGCGACCGGCTCGTCCAGCACGTCGAGCACGTTCAGCCCGGCGATCTCACCGGCCTTGCGGGTCGCGTCGCGCTCGGCGATGCCGAAGTAGGCGGGCACCGTGATGACCACGTCGCGCACGGTGTGCCCGGTGTTCTCCTCGGCCGCGCGGGCGAGTTCGCGCAGGATGAGCGCGGAGATCTTCTCCGGCGTGTAGCGGTTCCCGTGGTAGGTGAACTCGGTGTTCTTGCGTCCCATGTCGCGCTTGACCAGCTGCGCCACCAGGTGCGGGGCGAGCAGCGCGGAGTTCTTCGCCGCCGTGCCCACCAGCGCCGTGCCGGGCCGCTCGAAGTACACCACCGAGGGCGTGGTGTCCTCGCCGACCGCGCTCTTGGCGATCACCGGGCGAGCGGCCTCGTCGATGTGCGCGATGCACGAGTGCGTGGTGCCGAGGTCGATGCCGAACGTCGCCGACGCCATGGGACTCCTCTCGATCAGGGCCGACGTTTACCGGCCTTGGTAAGTGAATCCTGCCCAGTGCGCGAGCTCGGCGGGGTCGATGTCGGCGAAGAACAGCGAGAGTTCTTCGGGCAGGCCGGGCAGCGGGCGGCGGCGCGGGTCGAGCATCCACAGTTGCGCGGCCCGCAGCGCGCTCGCCGGATCGGCGTAGCCGGCGTTGAGGTAGTGGTGGAACACGATCATGAACATGGCCGTGGGCAGGTCCTCGACCTCCCAGCGCGTGCCCACGACGCCGGCGGCACCGGCGGCGAGGAACGCGGTGGACAGCGTCAGCACCTCGTCGTGCTGCCGGTCGGTGAGGTCGCTGGCACAGGCCGCGAGCACGACGAGCGCCCCGGCGGCATCCCGCGGCCGGTCCCGCGCCTGGCGCAGGATGTCCTGCACCGGCAGCACTTCTCCGGAACCGAGCAGCAGCGCGGACTCGATCGGCAGCTCGGCCGGGGTGGCGTGGCAGGCCAGGTGCAGCAGCGAGGCGGTGGGCAGCAGCGCTAGCACCTCGGCGGGCTTCGGCGGCTCGCGGCGTTGCCGGCGGCGCCGCGGGTCGGGCGGCTTGCCCAGGTAGGTGCCGTGCCCGTAGTGCGCCTCGTGGATGTGGCCGAGTTCGTGCCGGCTGAAGTGCAGGTCCGGCGTCCGCACCAGCGCCGGTTCGCTTGCCCAGGAACGGGTTTCGCGCCGACCGGCCTCGACGAACTGCCGCGCCGACGCGGCGTAGCAGATGACGGCGTCCTGGCAGACGTGCCGGACCTTGCCGCCGGGCACCCGCCGTCGCGCCGCGTGCCACGGCACGGTTCCGAGCTTTCCGGTCGGTACCAGCACGATTCGCAGCGGTCGCTCGCGAGGACCGGCGGCGACCAGGTCCAGCACCGGGTTCAGCACCGCGGTCCACGCCCAGTCGCAGACGCTCGCCAACGCCGCGCGCCACTGCTCCTCGACGTCGTCGCCCCGGGCGCGCTCCCGCTGCAGCCGGTCGAACCGGGCGACCGGGCCGTCCTCGGTGAGCTGCGGCGACTCCACCCGCTCGACCCGCCCATCGGCGGTGACCAGCACCGCGGCCCCGGGCAGCAGGTAGACGAGGGCCTGGGTGCGCGCGGCGCGCAACCCGGCGGCGATCTCCGCGACCGGCGGCGGAGCGAGCAGGTGCGCTTCGGCGGCGGTGCCGTCGAAGGCCCGCAGCACCCGGTACCGCAGGTCGCTGGGCAGCGCGGCATCGGCGACGCTGGCCGTGCCGGCACCACCGACATCCCACGGTTGTTGTTGCCCCACCTCGGATTCCCACCGCTCGGCCAGGTCCGCGTGGCCGTTCTCCCGCAGCAGGGCCGGCATGTTCGCGTCGACCGTCGCGGCGTGCAGCACCATGCCGCGCCCCAGCTCCAGCGCCTGCACCGCGGCCTCCGGCCGGCCCGACGCCAGGCACCACCGGCTCACCTGCACCGCCTCGCCGGACGCGGTGTTCGCGGTGTCCAACGCGCGGCGGGCGCTGGATTGCAGCAGCACGTTGCGCGCCCGCTCGCGCAACGCCTCAAGCCCGTTCTGCACCGCGCGCTGCGGATCGCGGCGCACCACGTCGCCGCGGGTCGCGTAGCAGTCGGCCAGCGAGTTCAACAGGTTCGCGGTCTCGAACGCGCCCGGCTCCAGCTCGAACTCGCGGAGCACCTGCTCGAACCGGTCGACGGCGTTGTTGAGATCGCGCGGATCGCGGGTGAACTCGTAGCGGACCCGCAACGCGGTCCCCAGCATGTCCAGCGCGTGCCGACGTTCGCGCGGGAACAGGTCGGTCTTCCCGCAGACCTCGACCATCAAGCCGACACCGCGGTTGAGCAGCGCGAGATCCCGGGTGGCCATGCCCTGCACGACCAGCGCGTTCGCGGCGCCGAGGGTCTCGTTCGGCTGGTCGACGTGGTGCTCCGGAACCCGGGCCACGGCGTCGAGGACGGCGTTCATCGCGTCGCGCGCCTCGCCGGAGCGGGCACCGTCGAAGCTCAACTCGTCGCCGTCGAGGAGGTTCCGAAGCATTCGCGCCGTTCCCAGTGCGCTCGCGATCCTGGGCTGGAGGAAGTCCCCCGGCGACATCTCCGATGCCAGCGCTTCGAGCTCTGCGGCCACTCCGTCCAGCGTGGCGGCGTCGAGCCGGTTCGGCGAAAGCCGGCTCACGGCCGCGGCGAAGCGCGTGACCTGGTCGTTCCCGTCGTTGGCCGCCGCGTAGTAGCGGGCGGCGTCTAGGTCTTCCTGGCCGCCGAAGGCCATGAACCGCTGGGTGAGCAGCCAGCTCAGCCACGGCATCATCAGCGGCCGCAACTTGTGGTCGGCGGGCAGCAGCTCGTCGGCGCGCCGCATGTTCGCCACGGCGGCCCCGAGCTTCTCCTCAGCGCGGTCGTTGATCACCTGGAAGCTCTCGGCGGCGCCCAGCAGGAAGTGGTTGATCCCGGCGTTGACCCGGTCGGCGCCGCCGCGGCGGATCGCCTGTTCGCTCAGCTCCCGGACCCGGGAAAGGGACGCCGGCGACTGCGCGCGGTCGGTCGCGACGGACCTGAACAGCGTCGACGTCAGCTGGGTGAGCACGGTCGCCCGGTCCGGGTCGTCGTCCGAGAACTGCTCCAGCGCCTGCTCCAGCCGCCGGATCACCGCGGCGTTCTCGGCCGGATCGAGGTCCGGGGCGGCCTTGCCGGGCGGGTTGGAGGCGAAGCGCAGCCCGGTGAGCAGCAGCGAACGCATGGGGTGGTCGGCGGGCAAGGCCGCGGCTGCCGCGGCGATCTGGGCGGTCGCGGCGTCGGCGTCCTCGGCGCTGCCGCTGACCTCGGCGAGCTTCGTGGCCAAACCCGCTTGCAGCGCGGCGATTTCCCGCTTGCCGGGTTCTTCGTCGGGCCACGACCTCTTCGCGTCGTCGAGTTCGCCGATCGCGGTCGTCCAGTCCTCGGTGGTCGAGCCGTCCAGGTTCCCCACTGCGTTGACGATGACCTTCAAGGTGGTCACGGAGCCGTCGCCGGCTCCGTCGGGGGAGATCGCGTCCAGGTGGCGGCGCACCTCCGCGAGGTCCTCGGCCGGGGCCGTCAGCGTGATCCGGTCGGCGACATCGGCGGCGATGGGGCCCTGCCGCAGCTCGGCGGGCATTTCCGCGGTCAGCAGCAGGAAGGCGAGGCCGATGTGGCAGGCGTCCGAGGTGCGCACGTCGGACGGCACGTCGAGCGTCGCGGTGAGGTCCTCGGTGGCGGTCCGGTGATCGGTTTCGCCGCCGCCCATCGACAGGTACCGGGTGAGGTGCATCGCGCCGCGCCGGAAGCGGATCTGGTTCCGCAGCAACGAGTCCGGTAACTGTCCGAAGGCAGCGTCGAGATCGGCCAGTGCGTCGTCGACGTGCTCGAAGGCTTCCAGGACGAGCGCAGCCTGCGCGGTGATCAGGCCGATCCGGGCTACGATCTCGGCGGAATCGTCGGGCAGCAGCGGCCGCAGCTGTCGCAGGTAGCCGACGGCGGCGCGGAATTCCTCCTGGGCGCCGCGCTCGGCGCGCATCGCGTGCGCCAGGCCCAGCTGGTAGAGCGGCGCGGCGCGGGCGGGGGAGTCGTCGGCGAGGGCGTCGAGCAGGTTCCCGGCGACCTCGATGACGTCGTCGATGTCGGCGCTCTCGGCACGGTGCAGCAGCAAGTCCGCCAGCTCCACCAGGACCTGGTAGGCGGTTTCGTCGTCGAGTTCCTCGGTGAGCTGCGCGTACCGCTGCGCGATGGCCTCGTCGAGCTCCGCCGGATCGCCAGTCACCGAACCTCCCCGAACCGATCGAGAACCCACCCTAAGGCCCCGCCGACGCCCCCACCCCGAGGTCGGTCCGCAATTTCCATTGAAATCGAAGGTTCGATTTCAATGGAAATTGCGGAATGGGGACCAGCCAGGCACCCAACCGGCGCCCGCCACGCGGCCGAACGGTGGCGGGCGAACAGGTGAATTCCGTTCTGTCGCAGCGTTTGTCCGCGTAGCCTCCCGATGTTCGCCGCTCTCGACCAGAAGGAGACACCGGTGAGCAGACGAAACCTGTTGGCCGCGGCGTTATCGGCGGCCGTGGTGACGACGACGTTGGCCGCCTCACCCGCCGCGGCGGCCCCGGCGGATGCGCCCAACCTCAACGATTTCGTGCTCAACAACACCAGCGGTGACCTGCAGTCGAGGGTCGACAAGCTGGACGCCCAACTGCCGAAGCTCGGCGTGCAGAACATCCTGGACCAGGCCAACCGCCAGGGCAGCACCGGAAGTGCCTGCACCTCCCCGGCGCTGGACACGATGAAGGAACCGACGCTGCGCAAGTTCTGCTTCAACGCGGGCGACACCGATACGACGGAGTGGATGCCGCAGGGCGTCACGACCGTCGCGGACGCGCAGGAAGACCAGCAGTGGGGGACGAAGCAGGCCCTGCTGGTCAGCTGGTACAACAAGGACACCAGCCCGGTGAAGGGCGTGCGGGTCTCCTTCCTGGACCCGGCGACCAGCAAGTACCAGCACGTGCTGCTCGTCTACCCGTACATCAACAGCAACGGGAACCCGTCCTACGAGGCGGTCACCACGCCGCAGGCGGGCAACGGCGGCAGCGTCCACGCGGGCGGGATCGTCTGGTACGGCAACTACCTCTACCTCGTCGACACGGCCCGCGGCATCCGGGTGTTCGACATGCGGTCGATCTTCGACCTGAAGTCGGCGACGAACGGCGACACGGCCGACCAGAACCAGGTGGGCCGCCAGAACAACGTGTACTACGGCTTCGGCTACCGCTACGTGATGCCGCAGGTGGCGGGCTGGTCGAACCCGGAGGGCGTGGTCGACCACCCGGCCGATTACAAATGCCTGGCGGGAGGCAGGCAGCGCTACTCGTACGTGTCGCTGGACCGCAGCACCAACCCGGACACGCTGCTGACCGGCGAGTACTGCGGTGACCAGGGCGACCCGAACCTGAACGGCCGGGTAGCGCGCTGGAACCTGGACGGGGCAACGGGCTTGCCGAGCCCGGACGGCGACGGCATCTGGCGAGCGAAGTCGGCGCTCCGCCTGCCGAAACCGCGCGTGCAAGGCGCGACGGCGACGGACGGCCGCTGGTACCTAAGCAGCACCGGCGGAGGAACAACCGGTCCGGGCCACTTCCAGGCCGCGTTGCCGGACAAGGCGACCGGAGCAGGAGTGCTCACAGTGGACGGTCCGGATCGCGAGGTGGCGATCGGCGTGGAGGATCTGTCGTACTGGCCGGGCAAGAACGAGGTCTGGACGGTGACGGAGCACCCAGGCAAACGCGTGCTCTACAGCGTGCCTCGCTGAAGGGTTGTGAGATCCGGCCCGGGAACCTCCCGGGCCGGGTTTCTCCCGAAAAGCCACGGGGATCGCCGGTCAGTCCGCCGATCTGCTCCAACCTCCGCGCCGGGATCAGCAGCCTGCCGGTGCGCTTCGAACCGGTCTCGGCCGAGGCGGAGGTACCGGTGCTCTCAGACGCATGGGCACGCCTCGGGCGGGGTCGGTCGCCCGCGGGTCACTCGGCCGATAGCACGAGGAGTCCGAGACCGATGAGCGCGGCGAGAATGGTCAGCAGCATTTCGCCCGTGATGCCGAGGAGGAGCGCGAGGGCCAAAGCGCGCACGGCGAACTGTCGCTGCAGCCGGGCAACATCGGACGGTGTGCCGGACGACGGTGTGGCCATCTCTCTCCTCCGAGCGATCAGGAGTGCTTCCCGGTATGTCGTCGATTTGGGACCGGGCCGGCGAAAATCGGCGCGGTGACAGGGGGAACAGGTGGTGCCGTCGGGCTTTTGCTCGCGCTCACCGATCGGATCGGCATTACGCGCGGAACGGCCGGCTCTCGGTGCGGTAGCTCGCTCCCCGCATGCTCAGCCGCGCAAGAAGTACATGGCAGTCATGATCACAGCGATGGCCAGGATGCTGCCCCGCAGCAGCGAGGCGGGGAGACGGCGGGCGAGGTGGGCGCCGGCCCAGCCGCCGGCCACCGCGCCGACCAGCATGGCGGCGAGGACGAGCGGAGCGCTCAGCACGTCCGAAGCGAAGAGGAACAGCACTGCCGCGCTGAGAAAGACGGCCGCGAGCTGCACGACCCGCATCGGGTTGCTGGCCGCGGCGTCGAGTCCGAGCCCGATGCTCCACAGTGCCAGCATCGTGATGCCTACGGCACCGCCGAAGTATCCGCCGTACATGGCGAGGAAGAACTGACCGATCAGGACGGCTCGGGGACTCATGCGGAACGAGCGTCCCAGCACGGTGCTCAATGCCTGGGGGAGGCGCCGCCCGAAAGCGAGGATCAGCGTGGCGGAGGCGAGCAGCCAGGGCGCCGCGGCGTCGAACGACGATGCCGGCAGTGCCAGCAGCAGGCCGGCGCCGACCCCGCCGCCGACCATGCTGATCGCCGTCAGCGCCTTCGTGGACGTTCCCCCGACCGGGGTGAGCTCGCGTCGGTAGACCCACGCGCTGGCCACGGCCCCAGGCACGAGGGCGACCCGCGACAACGCGTTCGCGGTCACCGGTGGCAGGCCGAACGCGACGAGAGCGGGCAGCGCGACGAACGTGCCCCCGCCACCGATGGCGTTCAGCGCTCCTGCGGCGATGCCGGTCAGCAGGACGAGCAAAATCTCGATCACAGCCCGAGCATCGTCCCGTGACCAGTGGGTCCACAATGCGTAATCGACGTACCCGGCCTAAGGCTGGGACTTAGGCTGAGGCGGTGCGCTATGACCTGGACGACCTGCGGCTCTTCCTCCACATCGTGACCGAGGGGTCGATCACGGCGGGTGCTCGCCGGATGCACCTGAGCCTGCCTTCGGCCAGCGCGAGAGTGCGCTCGCTGGAAGGCCAGGCCGGCGTGGCACTGCTGATCCGCGGCCGGCGGGGCGTGCGGCCGACACCGGCCGGGACGACCCTGGCCCGCCACGCACGGGACGTGCTCGCCCAGACCGCTCGACTCGAAAGTGCCGTCGCGAGCTATACCCGGTCGCCCACCGCTCCCCTGACCCTGCTGGGCGGTGGCTCCGCGATGCACCGGCTCGTGCCGAAGGCCCTGGTCTCGTTCCTCCGAGCACACCCGGACGTCGACGTCACGGTGTCCGAGAGCCGCACCCCGCAGACCGTCCGGATGCTCGCCGACGGCGAGGCGGACCTGGGCGTGGTCCTCGATGGCGAGGCCCGTGCCTGCGGCCTGCACATGGAGCCCCTCGGCGACGACTCCCTCGTCGTGATCGGCCAGGCCGGAGGAATCCTCGCCGAGCGGACCGCGCTGACCTACAGCGAGGTCGCCGAACACCCTCTCATCGGACTCAACGCCGACTCCTCGCTGCGCCGTTGGATCGAGAAGCACCTCGCGCCGCACGCCCCGGTGGTGCGCTACCGCACCACTGTCGCCAATCTCAACGTCCTCGTCGCCCTCGCCGCCGCCGGAGTCGGACTCGCCGTCGTACCGCGTCCCGCCATCGACCCCCACCAGCCACTCGAGGTGTGCGAACTGCAAGACCCCTGGGCTCGCCGCCACCATCTGCTGGCCTGGGGCGTCAAGGACCATGCCGCCTCGACGGCCGTCGCCTCGCTCGCCGAACACCTGCGTCACGCCGCCCTCTTCGATCCTGCCTCCCGCAACACGCGCGCAGACCCCGTCGGCCCATGACGGCTGCCCGGCCGCGCTGCCTACCCGCCCTTGCCAAGTGCGCAGGATTTCTCCCGAAACGCCTTGGGAATCGTCCGAACGGGTTTAACCTGTCGTGATCATCGCCACCCGGACCGAGCGGATTCGACCATGGCAGCTGTTGACAGGACGCAGATCGACACCTCCAAGCCGAGCATCGCGCGGGTGTACGACGCTTTCATCGGCGGCAAGGACAACTTCGAGGTGGACCGCGAGGTCCTGCAGCAGATCCTGAAGATCGCCCCGGACGCGGTGCAGGTCGGGAAGCAGTGCCGGGGCTGGCTGATCCGGGTGGTCCGCTACCTCGCGGGGCCGGCCGGCATCGACCAGTTCCTCGACCTGGGCTCGGGCCTGCCGAGCGCGGAGAACACCCACCAGGCGGCGCAGCGCATCAACCCCGAGGCGCGGGTGGTCTACTTCGACATCGACCCGTCGGTCGTCGCGCACGGCCGGGCGCTGCTGGTCGACAACGAGTACACGCACTTCGAGTTCGGGGACATGCGAAACCCCGCGGAGATCCTCCAGAACCCGGTGGTGACCAAGTACCTGGACCTGAGCCGCCCGGTGGCGCTGATCCAGGGCAACACCCTGCACCACGTGGCGACCGACCGGGATCCGGCCGGCATCATGTCGACCTACGTCGACGCCCTGGCCCAGGGCTCGTTCCTCGCGATCTCGCACCTCTACCACCCGGACGACGGCACATCCCGGGGCAAGCTGGCGGACGACGCCCAAGCCGCCTTCAAAGAGACCATGGGCACCTGCTTCTACCGGAAGCGCCACGAGATCCAGGCGCTGTTCAACGGCCTGGAAATGATCGAACCGGGCCTGACGTACCTGTTCGACTGGTGGCCCGACGGCCCCCGCCTGAACGAACCCTCCGACGCGGAGCACAACCTCCTCGGCGGAGTAGCCCGCAAGCCCTGAACGGTGCAAGCCCATGCAGGGCCGCCGATGATCTGGCTGGCCTTGAGCGTTCGGTGCAGCAGGCTCAGCGGTGGGAAGCCGCCTCCGGGCACATCTGCCGGCATCGCTACAGGAGCCAGGTGGCGACGCCGAGCGCGATCGCGATGGCGAGCAGGACCAGGCCGATAACCAGGACCGTTCGGCGCGGCGCCGCCTGCCCCGGGGCGTACGGCTGCTGCATCGGCGGGTAGCCGAAGCCCTGATCCATCCCCGTGGACTGCCCGGGTGGCAGGTATTCCGACGACGGCACCCAGGCGGAGCGGTCCGGGATCTCCAGCCGGGTCGGGTCTGACGGAAGCGGGGCGTTCGCGATCGGCGGGGGAGCGGTCGGCCGCGAGGCGCGGCGTTGCAGCCGAAGCCCGTACACGGTCAGGACCAGTCCGACGACCCCGATCAGGGCCGAGAGCACCGAGCCCAGCTTGTCCGCGATCTCCAGCACCCGAACAGACTGCCAGACCGGTGCGCGGAAAAGTGCTAGGCGAGCCGGATCCCGGGCCACTCACCGGCGGCGGCCATCTGCCGCGTCACCACCGTGATGCCCTCCTGCACCGCCGCCACCGCGTCCCGGGACGGGTAGTACTCGACGGCGTTGCAGACCGCGACGCTGCGCGAGATGACCGGGTTGCGGATTCGCCGAACGCCGAGCTCCCGGTGGTTCTCCTGGTCCGCGACGCTCGACAGCGGCAGGATCGTGCACGCCTCGCCGCCGGCCGCGATGCGGATCATCGAGCCCAGCGAGTCCACGTCCGCGACGATCGACGGCACCAGGCCCTGCGCGGCGAACGCCCGGTCGATCAGCGCCCGCAGGTTGCTGCGGCCGCCGGGCACCACCAGCGGCGTGTCGTGCAGGTCCACCAGCCGGATCTCGTCCTCGTCGGCCGCGGGCGGTTTCGGCTGCCCGATGAGGAAGAGGTCTTCCGAGTACAGCGGGGTTTCGGCCGGTCGGACGGTGTCGTCGTCGCGGTAGAGCACCGCCAGGTCGAGGCGGCCGAGGGTGAGCAGTTCCTGGATGTAGCCGCTCATCGACTCGAACAGCTGGAGGTGGATGCCGGGGTGGTGCGCCTTCGTCCAGGAGAACAGCGCCGGCGCCAGGCGCACCGAGACGGTCGTCGGCAGCCCGACGGCGACCGGGCCGTGGATCTGGTCGCCGCTGAGCACGTCGCCGGCGATCCGGTCGAACTGCCGCACCAGCCGCTGTGCGTCGCGGTAGAGGGCGCGGCCGGCGGCGGTGGGCGTCACGCCGCGCGGCCCGCGCTCCAGCAACCGGACGCCGAGCTCGGCCTCCAGGTGGGCGATCCGCTGGCTCAGCGCCGGTTGCGAGACGTAGAGCCGGCCGGCGGCGCGGGTGAGGCTGCCGGAGTCGACGACGGTGATGAAGTCGCGCAGGTGAGCGATGTCCACGTCGCCCCCGTTCCAGCCGCCTGTCCACTCGTCCGGGATTCAACCACGCATCGCCCGCGCCGTCCCAGGACGCCGGTTTCGCGCGAAACCGCCGAACCGATCTCCGCTCGGCTACTCCGCCGCGCGCAGCAACCGCCGGGCGCGCTCGACCACGGGTCGGTCGATCATCGCGCCGTCCAGCGACACCGCCGCGCCGTTCGCCTGCTCGTCCGCGTCGACCACGCGTCGCGCCCACGCGATCTCGTCGACGCTCGGGCGCATGGCATCGCGGACGATCGGCAGCTGCGCGGGGTGGATGCACAGCTTCGCGCCGAAGCCCCATTCCTTGGCGCGGCGCGAATCCCGTTCGACGGCCTCGGTGTCCTTGATCGACGGCGTGACACCGTCGACCGGCGCGGGCAGTCCGCTCGCCGCGGACCAGCGGACCAGGTCCGCCCGCGAGGCGTCCAGCGCCGCGTCGGCCGTCACGCCGAGGTCCAGCGCCAGGTCGATGCTCCCGAACACCAGCCTGGCCAGGCCGGGAGCCGCGCAGATCTCGCCGAGGTTCACGAATCCACGTGCGGTTTCCACGAGCCCGAGCACCGGCCGGCCGGTGGCCTCGGCCGTCACCCGCACGTCCTCCGCGCTCTCGGTCTTCGGCAGGACGACCGCGTCGGGGCCGAGCTCCCGGCAGAGCTGCACGTCGGCGTCGAATTCCGGGCTGCTGCGCGCATTGATGCGCACCGCCACGCCGGATCCGATCGGCCACGCGGCGCGCAGGTTCTCCCGCGCCGATGCCTTGGCGTCCGCCGGGACCGCGTCCTCCAGGTCGACGATGACGGCATCCGCCCCCGCGCCGACGGCCTTGGCGAACCGCTCCGGACGCGACCCGGGCACGAACAGCCAGGTGACCGCGTTCTCCATCACACCACCCCATCTCGAACGAGTTCGTCCACATCGGACTCGCCATGGCCGAGCTCGGCCAAGATCTTCCTGGTGTGCTCGCCGACGTTCGGGATCGGATCCATCCGCGGCGCGGGATTCACCGGCCCGGGAGGCGCCAGGGCGGGAACCGGGCCGCGCGGCGTCTGCACCTCGTGCCACCGGCCGCGCGCCGCCAGCTGCGGGTGCTCCCACACGTCGGCGAGGGTGTTGACGCGGGCGCAGGCCACCGGCACGGCGGTCAGCAGCGAGGTCGCCTCGTCGCCGGTCAGGGCCGCGAAGCGGGCGGCGATGATCCGGCCCAGCTCCTCGCGGTTGGCGTTGCGGTTGGCGTTGCCCGCGTAGTCGGGATCCTCGGCGAGCTCCGGCCTGCCGAGGAACCGGTCGCAGAACGCCCGCCATTCCCGCTCGTTCTGGATGCTCATCATGATGACCTTGCCGTCGCCCGCGGTGAACGGGCCGTACGGGTAGATCGTGGCGTGCGCCGCGCCCGCGCGCGGCGGCGGCTGGGCGCCGTCGTAGGTGTAGTAGAGCGGGAAACCCATCCACTCGACCGTGGATTCCAGCATCGACACGTCGATGTGCGCGCCCCTGCCGGTGTTCGCGCGTTCCAGCAGCGCCGCGAGGATCGAGCTGTAGGCGTACATCCCGGCGGAGATGTCGGAGACGGAGATGCCGACCTTGGCCATGTCCTCGCCGGAACCGGTCACCGACAGCAGCCCGGCCTCGCTCTGCACCATCAGGTCGTAGGCCTTCATCGACTCGTACGGGCCGCCGCTGCCGTAGCCGGAGATGTCGCACACGACCAGCCCGGGGTTGCCGGCCTGCAGCTCCTCGGCGCCGAGGCCCATGCGGGCCGCCGCGCCCGGGGCGAGGTTCTGGATGAACACGTCCGCGGTGCCGAGCAGCTGCCGCAGCACCGCCATGCCGCGCGGGTCCTTGATGTCGAGCGTCAGCGATTCCTTGCTGCGGTTGACCCACACGAAGTGCGAGCTCAACCCGTTGACGCGGGAGTCGTACTGGCGCGCGAAGTCGCCGGCCCCCGGCCGCTCGACCTTGATCACCCGCGCGCCGAGGTCCGCGAGCTGCCTGCTGGCATAAGGCGCGGCGATGGCCTGTTCGAGGGCCACCACGGTCACGCCGCGGAGGGGTTGCACTGGCTTTCCACCTCTCAGGACAGGTTGGCGTGCGCGATGAGCGCGATGGTCACCGTGATCGCGCCGCCGATGCGCGTCGCGATCTGCGCGAACGGCATCAGGGCCATCCGGCGGGTGGCGCTGAGGATCGCGACGTCGCCGGTGCCGCCCATGCCGGTGTGGGTGCCGACGACGATCGCGGTGTCCACCGGGTACATGCCGATCCACCGGCCCACCAGGAATGCCGTGGCCATCATGGTGATCACGGTGGCGACGATCGTGACCACGGTGCCGACGGTGAACGCCTTGAGCAGCTCGTTCCACGGCGTGGACGACACCCCGATGGCGAACAGCAGCGGGTAGGTCACGGCGGTCGACATGAAGCCGTAGACCAGGCCGGAGTGGTGCTCCAGGCTGCGCGGCAGCCAGCGGGTCAGCTTCAGCGCGATCGCGGCGACCAGCATCACGATCGGCGCCGGCCAGCCGAACAGCGCGTGCGTGGCCTCGCCGAGCAGGTACAGCGCGACGGCCATGAACCCGGCGGCCGCCAGCTGCCGGATGTCGAACGCGGGCTGCTCGCTCGCGGCGACGTCGAGCCCGTCGCCCTCGGCGGGCTGGATCTTGCCGAAGCCGGTGGTCCGCGGGAAGCGCTGCCCGATCATGGACAGCACGCTGGAGAAGACGATCGCGCAGACGTTGGCCAGCAGCACCACCGGAAGCACCTGCGCCAGCAGCGTTTCCGCCGGTCCCGCGCCGGATTGCGAGTAGCCGAGGGTCAGCGGGATGGCGCCCTCGCCGAGGCCGCCGCCCATCACCGGCACGACGATGAAGAAGACGGTGCGGTGCAGGTCGCCGGTGATCGCCCAGCCGACCAGCGAACCGACCACCAGCGCGGCCACCGAGCCCGCGGCCAGCGGCACGAAGATCTTGAGGAAGCCCCTGATCAGCACGGTGCGGTTCATGCTCAGGATGGAGCCGACGATGATCCCGGCGATGAACACGTACAGGAAGTTCGTGGACTTGTAGAACGTCGAGATGTTCTTGGCCAGGTCGGCGGGGATCCACTCCGCGGCGACGAGGAAGGCGGGCAGGAAGGTCACCAGGATGACGGGCCCGCCGATCGAGCGGAAGCCGGGAATGCGCCTGCCGACCTCGTAGCAGGTGTAGCTGCAGACACCGAGCAGCGCGGCCATCGTCGGGATGTCGGCCTTCAGGTCGTCCTGCCAGGCGAGCACCGCGAGCACGGCGACCAGCAGCGCGTAGAACGGCAGCGGGATGACGCCGATCCGGACCGACCAGATGGACCGGTGCCGCTCGGCGGGAACCACGTGCTCCGCCGATGCCGTGTCCGGGGGTGATGCCATCGCGCTACCTCCTCGTAGGGATAGCAGGCATCAAACCTCCGGCCGCCGGGCCCGAGTAGGGGCCGATTCCCGAGGTGGGCATAAGCCGCGCTTATGGCTCGGGGCCGGTTCAGCGCTCCTGCGGCGGGTCCGGGGCGAGGGTTCCGTCCGGGGCGATGTGGTCGAAGATCTGGTCCACCAGCGCCACCACGTGCGGGTCGTCGACGGTGTAGAGGTGGCGGCGGCCGTCGCGGCGCGCCGTGATGACGCCCGCCAGCCGGAGCTTGCTCAGGTGCTGGCTGACCGTCGCGATGCTGATGCCGACCCGCTTCGCCAGCGTGCCGACGTCGTACGAGCCGTGTGTGATCAACCACACGAGGTGGAGTCGCGGCGGGCTGGCGAGCAGGGCGAACGTCGCCGCTGCGGCGGCCAGCTGGGCCTCGGTCGGTTCGGCTTCCTGCCTGGGCAGGCCGGGTTCTGCGGTGGGCAGCGCGGGATTTTTCGGCATGGCGAGTTCGATTCTTCCGCATCGCACAACCCCGGGGTGGCCGTCGCGCAAACACTTCGTTGGTTGCGAAAACTACGAAATGACTGCGAGGGTGCTCCTCGTTCCGAAGGGGAGTAGTCCGCAAGACCACCGTCGACACGCTGAGATCCGTCTCCGGCGGTGGCGCCCGCGATGCGGGTGGACGAGACCTTCGGCCAGCTGATCTGTGCCTGGCCGAGACCCCTGGACGTCCCGGCCGAGGCAGGCCGTGGTCCGGGAAGGTGCTCGATGTCCACCAAGTTGCTGCGTCCGCTCGCGCTCTGCGGAGCCCTGGCGGTGCCCGCGTTGATCATCCGGTTCGCCGGGCTGCCGGTGAGCCCGGTGCTCGGCCTGCTGCTGTTTGGCATGGCCGTCGTCGCCTCGTCGTTCGTCCTGGCCTGGGCCGCGGAGGCGGCGCAGGTCGACATCTCCGGCGGCCTGGCGATCGCCATCCTCGCCGTGATCGCCGTGCTGCCCGAGTACGCGGTCGACCTCTTCTTCGCCTACACCGCGGGCAGCGATCCCACCTACGTCGCCTACGCCGCGGCGAACATGACCGGCTCCAACCGGCTGCTGCTCGGCCTGGGCTGGCCGCTGGTGGTGATCGTCGCGCTCGCGCTGGCCAAGCGGCGCACCGGCAAGACCGTGCGGGAGCTGACCCTGGAGTCCGGAAACCGGGTGGAGCTCGGGTTCCTCGCGATCGCCTCGGTGGTCGCCTTCGTGGTGCCCGCGACCGGGCAGATCTCCCTGCTGCTCGGGTTCGCGCTGCTCGGTTTCTTCGTGTTCTACCTGTGGAAGGTCTCGCGCGCCGAGGCAGAAGAACCCGACCTGGTCGGCACCGCGGCCACCATCGGCGGGCTGCCCAAGCACGTCCGCCGGCCGCTGGTGATCGCGCTGTTCGTGTTCTCTGCCGCGGTGATCGTCGCCTGCGCCGAACCGTTCGCCCACTCGCTGATCGAAACGGGCACCCAACTGGGCATCGACCAGTTCCTGCTGGTGCAGTGGCTCGCGCCGCTGGCCTCGGAGGCGCCCGAGTTCATCGTGGCGATCCTGTTCGCGGTCCGCGGCAAGGGCGCCGACGCCATCGGGACGCTGATCTCCAGCAAGGTCAACCAGTGGACCCTGCTGGTGGGCAGCCTGCCGGTGGCCTACCTGCTCGGCGGCGGCGGAACGGCGCTGCACCTCGATGCCCGCCAGGTGGAGGAGTTCCTGCTCACCGCGACGCAAACGGTGCTCGGCGTGGCCGCGTTGCTGGCGTTGCGCTTCCCGCGCTGGGCGGCGTGGACGCTGCTCGCGCTGTTCGCGGCGCAGTTCGCGCTGCCCGGCCAGACCGCTCGCTACGTCCTGTGCGGCATCTACGCCGTGATCGCGATCGCCGCGCTCATCCGCAACCGCAGGCACATCCTGCCGACCCTCGCCGCGCCCTTCCGGCGCGAGGTCGCCGAACCCGAGGTGAAGGAGCCGGCGTCCGCGGGCTGAGCCGTTCATCAGCGGGCGCACCCCCAGTCTCGCGCCCGCTGGTGAACCCTCAGGTGCTGCGCAACGCGACGCAGCACTCCCCGGGCCGCGGTTCGAGCACCGCCTCCACGGACCGGGCCTCCAGGCCGGCGAGGAATCCCCGCAGGAAGGCGTGGTTGAGCCCGCACACCAGCTGCGGCGACCTGGCGGTCAACGGGTGGAACGGGCAGTTGCGCAGCCGGACGCAGGTCGGCGTCTCCCGGTCCGGTTCGAAGCCGTAGCGGGCCAGCACGTCCTCGGTCCTGGTCAGCGCGCGTTCGGCGCCGAGCCGGCCGGGGCGGCTGCGGATGCGCTCCTCGGTGCCCAGGCGGTGCCCGCGTTCGTGCGCGGTGCGCATCGCCGCCTCGATCGCGGTCTCCTGGTCGCCCTCGGTGAGCACCGCGTCGAGCAGGATGTCGGCCAGCAGGTCGGGGCGCCGCGGCGGGATGCTCACCCCGATGTGGGCATCGGTGGGCTCGTAGACCTTCGGCGTGCGGCCGACCTTGCGGATGCCGCCCACCGGCTCGAACCGCGCGCACAGCAGCCCCGCGTCGACGAGCTTGTCCAGGTGGAAGGCGGCGAGCTTGCGGGAGATGCCGACCGCGGCGGCGGCCTCGTCCCGGCCGATCGGCCGCCGGGCGCGGCGGATGAACTCGTACATCCCGCGTCGCAGGTCGTCCGCCAACACGGCGATCGCCGCCATCGAGCCCGCCACCGGCTCGTCGCTGGGCACCATGTCCTAACGGTAACGCTTCCCGCGCCCATTGCGGTGTCCGAAATCGCTCCGGAACATCGGCATGCTGCTGCATTGACCCGGCTTCCGGAATAAGACTAACGTTCGTTGGTGAAACCAGGTCCGGCCTGGCGCAACCGACCGGAGGAACGCCCGATGTCCGCCCTCTCCCCGCACGTCGTCCACGAGCCCGATGGCGAGATCGACCTCGCCGCCGCCGAGAAGGCCGCCGGCGACCTGCTGCGGGCGCTGGGGATCTCCACGGACTCCGAGAGCCTGGTCGGCACGCCCGGTCGTATGGCCCGTGCGTACGCGGAGCTGTTCTCGCCGCGGCCGTTCGACCTGACGACCTTCCCGAACGAGGAGCAGTACGACGAGCTCGTGCTCGCGCGGTCGATCCCGGTGCGCTCGGTCTGCGAGCACCACCTGCTGCCGTTCGTCGGCGTCGCGCACGTCGGCTACCTGCCGGGCGACCGGATCCTCGGGCTGTCCAAGCTGGCCCGGATCGTCGAGCACTTCGCCTGCCGCCCGCAGGTCCAGGAGCGGCTGACCAAGCAGGTCGCCGACTGGCTGTGCGAGCAGCTCGACCCCAAGGGCGTCGGCGTCGTGATCGAAGCCGAGCACACCTGCATGACCCTGCGCGGCGTGCAGGCCACCGGCTCCAACACCGTGACCTCGACGCTGCTGGGCACCCTGCGGCAGGACGCGCGCTCCCGGCAGGAGTTCTTCGCCCTCACCGGCGTCAACGCCTGACGCGCTCAGTCCGAGCGCGCCGCGTGCTCGGGTGTGCGCGGGACTCGGCGGAACAGCGCATCGAGCGCGAACGGTCCGGCACCGAGCGCGGCGATCAGCAGGAAGAACCAGGCGTAGAGCGCGGCCGGAACGCCGGCGTTCTGGATGGGGAACAGGCCCCGGGGCTGGTGCACGGAGAAGTACGCGTACGCCATCGCGCCCGAGCAGACCAGCGCGGCCGGCCTGGTGAAGAGCCCGAGCAGGACCAGGCCGCCGCCGACGAACTGGATGACCCCCGCCCACCAGGACGGCCAAGCGAACAGCGGCGCGGCGTACGGCGCGCCCAGCACGCCGAACAGGCCGGCCACACCGTGCAGCATGAACATGAACGACACGACGATCCGCGTCACGGACAACGCGATCCCGCCCAGTCGATCCGAATGGTCGTGCGTCACACGACTGCCCTCCTCCGCGGTGTTGCCTTGACGACGTAGGCGTTTCCGCGCGAGGAACTTCCCAATCCGGACGGGCCCGTTCCAGCGGTGGCCGTGCCGCGGACTTCAGCGGATCTGCCAGGGACAACGCCGGAATCGGCTGGGTGCATTTCTCGAACCGATGGGGCGTGGAACTGCGTGAGATCGAGATCTTCCTCACCTCGGCCGAGGAACCGCACTTCGGCAGGACGGCCGATCGGCTGCACCTGACCCCGGCCCGGATCAGCCGATCGGTGAAGGAGCAGGAACGCCGGATCGGCGCCCCGCTGTTCGAACGGCCCGGCCGCCCGGTGGCGACGTCCCTCCTCCGACCGGATCTTTCGCTGCCGGGACCAACGATCGCGTCCGGGGTCGGAACGATCAATGCGCGATCGGGAATTCGAACTCAACGATGCAGCCAGGTCCGGTTTCTCCAGCGCGGCTCGGGCACGTGCCGATCGTTGATCGCGGCTAAACGGACGTTTCGATTTGTCGTCTTGTTCGGACGCATCGCGATTCCGCAGGCTTTGCGCAGCATCGGCGATCGCACGGCAGGAGGGCGTCAGCCGTGGTCCGCGCTAGCGGATTCCGCCGGGTAACCGCCCTCCATCGGAACAACCGCTGCGCAGCCGATCGGGACGGCGAGCGGCGGGTGGTGGACCGTGCCGACCCCGGCTCGGGCGCCCCGTTCTGCCGATCGTCATCTCTCGGGAAACAAGGACAGGATCAACCAACGATGAAGCTCACCGCGACCACCTTCATCTCCCTCGACGGGGTGCTGCAGAGCCCGGGCGGGCCGGCGGAGGACAACTCGCTCGGGTTCGACCTGGGTGGCTGGCTCGTACCGCACGTCGACGAGGGCTTCAACGCCATCGTCGGGCCGTGGTTCGAGGACGCGGACGCGTTCCTGCTCGGGCGGCGCACCTACCAGCTGATGGCCGCGCACTGGCCGAACGTCACCGACCCGGCGGACCAGGCGGTGGCCAAGCTGAACACGCTGCCCAAGTACGTCCCCTCGGCCACGCTGACCAGTGCTGACTGGCACAACACGCACATCCTCGCCGGCGGTGACCTGGTCCAGCAGGTGACGGACCTCAAGGCGCAGGACGGACGGGCCCTGCAGGTCCACGGCAGCGGCAGGCTCCTCCAGTTCCTGCTGAAGAACCGGCTGGTCGACGAGCTGCGGCTGCTGACCTTCCCGGTGACGCTCGGCAAGGGCCAGCGCCTGTTCGAGCAGGGCGTCGCCCCGACGACGTGGAAGCTCACCGACGTCCGGTCGACCCCCGCCGGAGTCATCGGCCAGACCTACAGCTACGTCGGCGCGGTCTCGGCCGGGAACATCGTCGTCGGAGCCGACGGCAAGGAAGAACTCGAACCGGTCCGCTGATCCCCTGGTGGGCCCAGAGGAAGGAAATCGCCCCTCGCCGGAGTTCCCGGCGACCCCAGCAGGGGCTCGAACCTGCGAGCGGGTGGCTGAAGCGAATTAAGTGGGGGTTGATCTTGAACCGGAGCAACCCCCGCTACGCATACCTGCGCCGTTGCGCCCCCAGCAGGACTCGAACCTGCGACCTAAGGATTAGAAGTCCTTTGCTCTATCCAGCTGAGCTATGGGGGCCGATCGGGTTTGCGGCTCGCCTGAGCTGCAGCAAGCAGGGTAGCCGTACGCGGGAGCAGGTGTGGGACTGACGCCGCACCGTTGCCGAGCCGGTACCTAACGGCAAGCTGATCGACTGCCGAACGCGACCCGATCAGGCGGGCGGCAGCTTGTGCAGGGCGGCCGCGGTGAGTCGGAACAGCTGGTCAGCGGTATCGGCCGCGGAGGCGCCCTGCATCGAGAGCATCGTCAGCAGCGTCCGGTCGGACCGGATCGCGGTGGCCGCGGTGCAGGTCTGGTGGTTGGTCACGAGTTCGCAGTACAACAAGGTCGTATGCCCCTCGATGTCGCTGGGCACGCCGCGCGGTTGGCGGCGGAAAGCGACGTCGAAGGGTTCGTAGAAGCCGGCCGCGGCGGTGTTCTCCGGGCCGCTGGCCAGCAGGTGGGCGCAGGCGCCCGCGATCGGGTTGTCCGCGTGCGGCGGTCCCACCGGGCCGCCGACCTCCGCGAGGTCCACCGGCGTCAGCAGCCCGCAGGCGTCGATCCCCTCGATGTTGCGCGGGGTGGCGATGCGCACTTGGGTCACGACGGTCGACGGCGGTTGCGAAGGCGGCGTCGTGTTGTCGTAGAACCCCGCTGCCGGTACCGGCTCGCCGGAAACCTGCGCGGCGCATGCGGTCGCCGCGAACAGCAGCAACATCGGCAGCAGGAACGCACAGCGACGGACAATGGTCACGCGGTAACCGTAGCGGCCCGCGGGTGCGGCAGACCACGTTCCCGCGCGCCATCCTGCGGCGTGGCCGCCACGCGTCGGCCGTTACGCTCGGTGTGTGCCATCCGAAACCCCCGTACCAGCACCGGAACGGCGCGGCACGGCCAGCGCGGTGGGCGTGCTGGTCGTCACCGCCGGGGTGCTGGCGGCCCTGATCGCCGCCGCCCTCACCACGCTTTCCGCCGGTGCCTCATACGCCCTGCTCGGCCTGCCCGATCCCGGGCCGATCACGAAGTACGGGTTGCCGGTGGTCCGGGTGCTGGCGGAGTCCGGTGCGGTGGTGTGCATCGGCTCGTTGCTGCTGGCGGCGTTCGGGATCCCGGCGAAGCGCTCGGGCGCGCTGGCCGCCGATGGGTACGCGGCCGTGCGGACCGCCGGCTGGGCGGCGGCCGTCTGGTGCCTGGGCGCGGCGCTGATGGTGCCGTTCATCGCCGCCGACGCCACCGGGCGCCCGGTGTCCGATGTGCTCAGCGCCGAAGTGCTGTTCGGCCTCGTCGATGCCTTGGAGGAAGCCAAGGCATGGGCGCTGACCGCGCTGTTCGCGTTCGTGGTCGCGCTGGCCTGCCGGGTGGTGCTGTCCTGGGGCTGGACCGTGGTGACCTTCGGCCTGGGGCTCGCCGGGCTGTTCCCGGTGATCGCCACCGGCCACTCGGCCAGCGGTGGCGCGCACGACATCGCGACCAACAGCCTGCTCTTCCACCTGTTCGGGGCGGTCATCTGGGTCGGCGGCCTGGTGGCGCTGCTGGCGCACGCCGCCCGCGGCGGCGCCCACCTGCCGCTGGTGGCCAGGCGGTTCTCGCTGGTCGCCCTGGTCTGCTGGGCGGCCATGGCGCTGTCCGGCGTGATCAACTCGCTGGTCCGGGTTTCGCCGGAGCAGCTGTTCACCTCCACCTACGGCGTGCTGCTGGTGCTCAAGACCGTCGGGCTGGTGGCGCTCGGCGTGTTCGGCTTCTTCCAGCGCCGCAGCGTCGTGCAGCGGCTGGACGACGGGGCCGGCAGGTCGGCGCTGCTGCGGTTGGGCGCGGGCGAGGTGCTGGTCATGTTCGCCACGATCGGCATCGCCGTCGCGCTCGGGCGCACGCCGCCGCCGGACGGGGCCAAGGAGGTGCCCGGCCGGACCGAGCTGCTGATCGGCTATCCGCTCGACGAGCCGCCGACGTTCCTCCGCCTGCTGTTCGACGGCCGGTTCGACCTGGTCTACGGCACGCTCGCGCTGACCCTGGCCGCGCTGTACCTGGTGGGCGTCCATCGGCTGCGCAAGCGCGGCGATGCCTGGCCGGTCGGCCGGACCATCGCCTGGCTGTGCGGCTGCGCGACGATCCTGGTGGCCACCTCGTCGGGGATCGGCAAGTACGCGCCCGCCGTGTTCAGCGTGCACATGGGCCAGCACATGCTGATGTCCATGCTGGCGCCGGTCTTCCTGGTGATGGCCGGTCCGACCTCGCTGGCGCTGCGGGTGTTCAAGCCCGCAGGGAAGTCGCAGCCCCCGGGGCCGCGCGAGTGGCTGCTGGCCTTCGTGCACTCGCCGGTGACGCGGCTGCTGACCAACCCGATCGTCGCGTTGGCCCTGTTCGTCGGGTCCTTCTACGCGCTGTACTTCACCGGCCTGTTCGACGTGGCGCTGACCGAGCACTGGGCGCACCTGGCGATGAACGCGCACTTCCTGCTGGTGGGCTACATCTTCTACTGGCCGGTGATCGGCATCGACCCGGCGCCGCGACCGCTGCCCGCGCTGGGCAAGGTCGGCCTGGTCTTCGCCTCCATGCCGTTCCACGCGTTCTTCGGGATCGCGCTGATGATGTCGCAGACCGTCATCGGGGCGAGCTTCTACCGCGGCCTGGACCTGCCCTGGATGACCGATCTGCTCGCCGACCAGCGGCTCGGCGGCGGGCTGGCCTGGGCGTCGGGCGAGGTGCCGCTGGTCGTGGTGATGCTGGCGCTGCTGATCCAGTGGTCCCGCGCGGATTCCCGGGCCGCCCGGAGAATCGACCGGAAGGCCGATGCGGACGGCGACGCGGATCTGGCCGCCTACAACGAAATGCTCAAGCAGCTCTCCGACAAGGACACCCCTCGGCGTAGTTGACCTGGCCGATCGGCCGGAATTGTCACGGAACGCGGTAAATCGATCGCGCTGCGTGACGATCTTCGGGCAGTCTTGGTTCGCGGGCCGGAAGTCGGCCGCGCAGGACCGAGAGGAGCGGCAGAGATGTTCGAGACCCAGGTGACGGTGGTGGGCTACGTCATCACCGAGCCCGTCGTGCGGGAGACGCAGAACGGAAACCGGGTGGTGAGCTTCCGGGTGGCGGCGACCTCCCGCCGGTTCGACCGGGACACCGGGGAGTGGGTGGACGGCGACCGGTTCCTCGCGACGGTGAACTGCTGGAAGCGGCTGGCCGACGGGGTCGCCGCGGCGTTGGGCAAGGGTGATCCGGTGGTGGCGACCGGGCGGTTGCGCACCCGCGAGTACGAGGCGGGCGGGCAGTGGCGCACCGTCGTCGAGCTGGAGGCCACCGCGATCGGCCTCGACCTGGCGCGGGCCGCGCCACCGGAGGCGCCCGGCGTGCCCCGACCGTGGTCGGCGACGGACCGTGGGCTCGTCTCGCTGCCCGGCGGTTGATTGCGATTTTTTCTTCCCGATCATTGCGGAATTCGGTTCCGAGGAGGTGATAACCGCCGTTGCGGGGCAGCCGGACGCCGTCGGCGAGGTGCTGGGGGACCGCGTGCGCGGTCCGCCACGGGGCGCAACTACGATTCATGGCATGGCCGAGTTCATTTACACCATGAAAAACGTGCGCAAGACGCATGGTGACAAGGTCATCCTCGACAACGCGACCATCCAGTTCTACCCGGGCGCCAAGATCGGCGTCGTCGGGCCGAACGGGGCTGGCAAGTCGACCGTGCTGCGCATCATGGCGGGACTCGACCAGCCGAACAACGGTGAAGCGTTCCTCACGCCGGGCTACACCGTCGGCATCCAGCAGCAGGAGCCGCCGCTCAACGAGGAGAAGACGGTCCTCGGCAATGTCGAGGAGGGCGTCGGGGAGATCAAGCAGAAGCTCAACCGCTTCAACGAGATCGCCGAGCTGCTCGCGACCGACTACTCCGACGAGCTCATGGAGGAGATGGGCAAGCTCCAGGAGGACCTGGACCACGCGGACGCGTGGGAACTGGACTCCCAGCTGGAGCAGGCGATGGACGCCCTGCGGTGTCCGCCGCCGGACGCGGAGGTCAAGAACCTCTCCGGTGGTGAGCGCCGCCGCGTCGCCCTGTGCAAGCTCCTGCTGAGCAAGCCCGACCTGTTGCTGCTCGACGAGCCGACCAACCACCTGGACGCCGAGAGCGTGCTCTGGCTGGAACAGCACCTGGCCACCTACCCGGGCGCCGTCCTCGCCGTCACCCACGACCGGTACTTCCTGGACAACGTCGCCGGCTGGATCCTGGAGCTGGACCGCGGCCGCACCTACCCGTACGAGGGCAACTACTCGACCTATCTGGAGAAGAAGGCCGAGCGGCTCGCCGTGCAGGGCAAGCGCGACGCGAAGCTGCAGAAGCGCCTGAAGGACGAGCTGGAGTGGGTCCGCTCCAACGCCAAGGCGCGCCAGACCAAGTCGCGTTCCCGACTGGGCCGCTACGAGGAGATGGCCGCGGAGGCCGAGCGCACTCGCAAGCTCGACTTCGAGGAGATCCAGATCCCGCCGGGCCCGCGCCTGGGCAACGTCGTCGTCGACGTCGAGAAGCTGAAGAAGGGCTTCGGCGACAACCTCCTCATCGACGGCCTGTCGTTCACGCTGCCGCGCAACGGCATCGTGGGCGTCATCGGCCCGAACGGGGTCGGCAAGACGACGCTGTTCAAGACCATCGTGGGCCTGGAGCAGCCGGACGCCGGCACGGTCAAGGTCGGCGACACCGTCAAGCTGTCCTACGTGGACCAGAACCGGGCGAACATCGACGCCGCCAAGAACGTCTGGGAGATCGTGTCCGACGGGCTGGACTACATCCAGGTCGGCCAGGTCGAGATGCCGTCGCGCGCCTACGTCAGCGCCTTCGGGTTCAAGGGCCCGGACCAGCAGAAGCCGGCCGGGGTGCTCTCCGGTGGTGAGCGCAACCGCCTGAACCTGGCGTTGACGCTCAAGGAGGGCGGCAACCTGATCCTGCTGGACGAGCCGACGAACGACCTCGACGTGGAGACGCTGAGCTCGCTGGAGAACGCGCTCGAACAGTTCCCCGGCTGCGCTGTGGTGATCTCCCACGACCGCTGGTTCCTGGACCGCGTCGCCACGCACATCCTCGCGTGGGAGGGCGACGACGAGGACCCGGCGAAGTGGTTCTGGTTCGAAGGCAACTTCGAGGGCTACGAAGCGAATAAGATCGAGAGGATGGGCGCGGAGGCGGCCCGTCCGCACCGAGTGACGCATCGCAAGCTGACCAGGGGCTGAACGGAGGCGCTTTGGCGAGCGTGCCCGCTTCACCGAACACAAGCTCGGCACAGGGATTGCTCGAACCCGCACGGCAGATGCGGTGGAGAGTGCCCGAGTTGGCATTGGTGCTCAGTGATCGTGCGGTCGCGCTCGCCAGGCGCACCGGGGACCAGGCCGCTCGCCTGAGAGCCGAGGCCCTGGCGTTGTTCGCCTCGAACCGGCTGGGCCGGGGCGTCCCGGCCACCGTCCGGGCGCTCGCGGCGGTCCGCGACGCGGAGGCGGCGGGCGACGCCGAGGTCGTGGCGGAGCTGCGGGTCGAGCTGGCGTGGTGCGCGCGCAGCGCGGGAAACTGCGAGGTCTCGGTCCGGGTGCTGAACCCGGTGCTGGAGCAGGAGCGGATCGAGCCCGAAGTGCGGGCGCACGCCCTGCTGGCGTTGGCCGCGTCGCTGCCCGCGCACCAGCAGGACGGGCAGCGCTCCGAGGCGCTCGACGAGGCCGAGCGGCTGTACGAGACGTGCGGCCTCAACCGGGACACCGCCCGGCTGCTCAAGGCTCGGGTTCGCGCTGCGCGAGCGGGGCATCACCGCAGGCTGGGCGAGTTCGGCGAGGCCGTCGCCGCGGCCGACGCCGGTCTCGCGTTGCTCGGGCAACTCGGCGATCCGGCCGCGGACAGCGGGGAGATCCGGACCCGTCTCGTCCTGGAGCGGGTGCAGTCGTTGCTGGAGCTGGGGCGCCGTCCGGAGGCCGTCCAGGCGACGGAATCCGTGCTGGCACAGCCGGTTCGCGCCGCGGCGGCCGGGCCGGTCGGTTGGCTGGGGCTCGCGATGGCGACTCGCGTGCACCTGCCGGACGGCAACCACGGCGCGGCGGTGCGGACGCTCAACGACACCGCGGCCATCTCGGAGCGGCACAAGCTGGACGGTCTGCTCGCTGAGGCGCTGAACGCCCTGTCCCACGTGCACGAACGGGGAGCGGAGTTCCCCGAAGCGCTTCGCGCGCTGAGGGGCGCGTACGCCGCCGACCGGCGCTGGCGCGCGGCCGTGCACAACGCGCGGGTCCGGTTGCTCGCGGAGTACCCGGTGCTCGCGGGCGACGTCGAGGCGCCTCCGCGTTCGAACGGTCCGTCCCGGCCGGCACCGCACGAGCCGGTGCCGCAGGGCCCCGATCCGGTTGGGGCCCGAGCGGTCGTGCCGGAGCAGCCGGCGTACTGGCCGCCGGAACCTCGTCAGCCCGAGCAGGACGCTGTCGAGCAGGCCGAATCGGAGCACGCGAAGTCCGAGCACGGGGATGCGCACGACGCGGCACGTCGACTGATGGAGACCCTCACCAGCAGGGCCGCAGGACGGAGCGAGGGCGGGCGCCGTCGGCAGGAGATGCCCGAGCCCCGGATTTCCGAGGAGTCGGCGCAGCCGACGGTCGTGCTCGACCCGGCGACGATCCAACCGGCCGAGCCCGAGTCGGACCAGTCCGGTGCAGCGGCGTTCCTGGCCGCCGAGCCGGCGGAAGCCGAGGGCGGCGGCCAGTTCGCACAGACCGAGACGGCGGAGGCCGAGGGCGGCCAGTTCGCACGCACCGAGACGGTTGCCTTTCCGCCGCCCGCCGACCAGGGCTTTCCCGGCGGGGAGCCCGAGCCGGAAGAGCACGCCGAGCAGGCTTCGGCCTCGTCGCAGGCGAGTTGGTGGCCTTCGGAGGCCTCGGACCAGCCGTCCGGCGCCGAGCGCACCATTCCCGAGGTGCCTGTGGCGTACAAGCCGCAGCAGGACCAGCCGGGTGACGCAGGTCTCCAGGCCGAGACGAGTGCGCTCGCCGCGACGTTGGACAACCTCCGCCGGACGGCGGCCGCTGCCGGCGGCGACTCGAGCGCCGCGGATGTCACCGCGATCATGCCGGTGATCGGGGTTCCGGCTGGGCTGGACGACTGGTCGGGAACCGGGTCGGCGGCGGATTCTCCGGTGGCCGATCCGCCGCCGGAAGCGCGAGCAGATTTCGAATCGCAGTACGGCCAGGACCCGACGGCGACCGAACCCGCCGCCGAACGGCGGGGAGGGCACCGGGCCGACGACGCGTTGCCGCTCGAACCGTCCTACGGCGAGGGTGAAGCCGCCCCGGCGACCGAGCCCCCGACGATCCAGACATCGTCGGCAGACGTCCTGACCCCGGGCACACCGGTGGCGGACGATCCGGCGGCCGAGTCGGCTGGGGCTGCTGTGGCGGGGACAGGGCAGCGCGAAGGCGGCCGCCGATCGCGCGGCAAGTCGCTGGCCGAGATCCGCGCCGGTCTCCAGCTGTCCGCGGAGCCCCGCCCAGGACGCCGCCGCGCCAGGCACGCCGAACCGGCCGAAGCACCAGAACCGATCGAACCACCAGAACCGTCCGCCCCCGTGGTCACATCGCCGACTCCCGCCGCAGAGCTGCTCGGCAGGCACCGCCAGGACTGGGCGACCGAGCCCAACCTCCCGGTCGTCGAACAGCAGCCGTCACTGCCCGCCGCGGGGACGTCCGAACCGGCAGGCGACCGCGAGGCCCCGGAACCGCCCGCCGCAATGACACCTCCCGCAACACTGCCCGCGGTGGAACCACCGGCGGCGGATGCGGGGGCAGCGGAGAAGATCGGTCTCGCGGAGCTGCTCACCGAGGCGCTGATGGCCTACGAGAGCGGTCGGCGCGAGCAACCAGAGGTCGAGGAGGCCGCGCCGTCGGGCCGGCACAGCGAAGCGCGTGTGTCCGGAGTCACCGGCCGTTCCCAGGTTTCCCGCTCCGCTCATTCGTCCACATCGGACGATCGGGGGCCCGCCGTGGCCCCTCGGCACCGCCGGGCGGCGGGCGACTCCACGGCGGTGGATCCGCTGTTCTGAAGCCGTTTCACCGAAGCGGCGCAACGACTTGGTCCGAATGCGCAGGCGCGCGCCGACGTGCACCGCGGCCTGCGCGGACGTGACGCGCGACATTCCACGCCACCTTCCGGTGGCCGGGTGGGAATCGCGATCAAGACCGTTTCTGAAACGTCAAAGTCATCGATCATTGTGCCGCTTTTCACGTGCCCGACCGCGCTACCGCCCTCTGCCGGGCGCTGGAACTGGCAGTCTTAAGGTGGAACCTGTTGGCACAAAGAGGTGCCGTCAAGCGTGGAGCTGCCTGAAGATGACCTCGAATCCCGGACAGTTGAAGACCGGAGAACGCCCGCGAGCCGCTGGGGACGACGCGGTCGGCGAGCGGTCCGAGAACCCCGAACTGGCCAAGCGCCGTCTACTGGACAGAGCGGTTGAGTCCGCACCGGAACTCGCCGAGCTGTTGCGCGCCTACTACCGGCACGTGCCCGCCGAGGAGCTCGTCGATGATGAGCCCGCCGACCTCGTCGGGGCACTGCGGTCGCACCACCGGCTCGCCGCGGAGCGGGTCGCGGGGCGCCCGCTGGTGCAGATCTTCAACCCGGATCGGGCCGAGGACGGCTGGGCGAGCCAGGCGACGGTGGTCCAGACCGTCACCGACGACATGCCGTACCTGGTGGATTCGGTGATCGCCGAGCTCGGCCGCTACGGCGCCGAGGTGCAGCGCATCATCCACCCCATCGTCGTGGTGCGTCGCGACGTGGCCGGCGAGCTGCTGGAGGTGCTGCCGGACGCTGACCCGGCGGCCCCGCCCGCCGACGCGATGGCCGAAAGCTGGATGTTCGTCGAGGTCGACCGGGTCGTCGACACCGACCGGATCGCCGACCTGAAGCAGGGCCTGGCCGACGTGCTCAACGACGTGCGCGAGGTCGTCGAGGACACCGAGCGGATGCACGCCACCGCCCGGTCGCTGGCCGACGAGCTGGACCGGACCCCGCCGCCGCTGCCGGGCGCCGACGTCCACGATGGAGCCGAGCTCCTGCGGTGGTTGGCTGACGGGCACTTCACGTTCCTCGGCTACCGGCACTACGAGCTGGTCGACGACGGCACCGAGCCCGCGCTGCAGGCCGTGCTGGCCTCCGGACTGGGCGTGCTGCGCAGCGACAGCGTCGCCGCGCGCAGCCTGACCGCGGGGCCGGACGCCGGCGCCAGCGCGCTGTCCAAGGACCTGCTGGTGCTCACGCAGGCCAGCGCACCGTCCACAGTGCACCGTCCGGTGCACCCGTTCTACGTGGGCGTCAAGACCTTCGACGAGGCCGGGAACGTCAACGGGGAACACCGCTTCCTCGGTCTGTTCACCACCACCGCGCTGCACGAGAACGTGCTGGACATCCCGTTCATCGAGCGGCGGGTGCGGGAGATCATCCACCGCGCCGGGTTCCCGATGGAGTCCTACTCCGGCCAGCGGATGCTGGAGGAGATCCAGAACTACCCGCGCACCGAGCTGTTCTCCACCGACGCGGACACGCTGCAGGACACCATCACCGGCGTGCTGGCGCTGGCCGAGCGCCGCAAGCTCAAGCCGTTCCTGCGCCGCGACGCCTACGGCCGCTTCTACTCCTGCCTGGTGTACCTGCCGCGGGACCGCTACACCACCAGCTCGCGACTGGCGATGCAGGAGGTGCTGCTGGAGGAGCTCAACGGCACCGGCCTGGAGTACAGCACGCGGGTCGGCGAATCCACCCTGGCGCGGGTGCACTTCGTGGTGCACACCGACCCGGAGGACCAGGTGGAGCCGGACCTGGTGCGCATCCAGCGCCGGCTGTCCGACGCCATCCACACCTGGGACGACCAGATGATCGAGGAGGTCGACGCCGAGCAGTCCGGCGGCGGCCGCGACGGTCACGCGGGGCGCAGCCTGTCGGAGGCGATCAGCCAGCTCGGCCAGCGCTACGCGTCGAGCTTCCCGGAGGCCTACAAGGAGGACTTCACCGCTAGCGAGGGCCTCGCCGACCTCCGGCGGCTGGAGTCGTTGTCGGGTCCGCGCGACCTGAAGATGTCGTTCTACGCGCCGCGCGACGCCAGCGCGGGGCAGCGCCGCTTCAAGCTCTACGTCGGCGGCCGGGTGACCCTGTCGCGGGTGCTTCCGGTGCTGCAGAGCATGGGCGTCGAGGTCGTGGACGAGCGGCCCTACGAGGTCATCGTCGGCGACACCGACCAGCAGTTCTGGATCTACGACTTCGGGCTGCGGCTGGACCCGGCGACGCTGGACACCGCGACGAGCGACGGCCTGCTGGAAACCCTGCGGGAGCGCTTCGAGGACGCCTTCCGCGCGGCCTGGCTCGGCGACGCCGAGGTCGACCGGTTCAACGCGCTGGTGCTGCGCGCCGGGCTGAACTGGCGGCAGGCGTCGGTGCTGCGCGCCTACGCCAAGTACCTGCGGCAGGTCGGCGTGGCCTACAGCCAGGACTACATCGAGGACGCCATCCTGGCGCACCGCCTCACCACTACGACGCTGGTCAGGCTGTTCGAGACGCGGTTCGACCCGGCGCTGGAGGCCGACGACCGGGCGGCCCGCGAAGCGGATCTCACCGACGCGGTCACCAAGCTGATCGACGAGGTCACCAGCCTGGACGCGGACCGGATCCTGCGCAGCTACCTGAGCCTGATCCGCGCCACGCTGCGCACCAACTACTTCGCCGCCGACGGGGAGCGGGAACGCTCCTACCTGGCGCTGAAGCTGGAGCCCAGGGAGATCCCGGGGCTGCCGGAGCCGCGCCCGCAGTTCGAGATCTTCGTGTACTCGCCGTGGGTGGAGGGCGTGCACCTGCGGTTCGGTTCGGTGGCCCGCGGCGGTCTGCGCTGGTCGGACCGGCGGGAGGACTTCCGCACCGAGATCCTGGGCCTGGTCAAGGCGCAGGCGGTGAAGAACGCGGTGATCGTGCCGGTCGGCGCGAAGGGCGGCTTCGTGGTGAAGCGCCCGCCGGCGCCCACCGGCGACCCGGCGGTGGACCGCAAGGCCACCCTCGACGAGGGCATCGCCTGCTACCGGATGTTCATCTCCGGCCTGCTGGACCTGACCGACAACCTGGTCGGCGGCGAGGTGGCCCCGCCGAAGGACGTGGTGCGCCACGACGGCGACGACACCTACCTGGTGGTCGCGGCGGACAAGGGCACCGCGACGTTCTCCGACATCGCCAACGACGTCGCCAAGTCCTACGGCTTCTGGCTGGGCGACGCGTTCGCCTCCGGCGGCTCGGTGGGCTACGACCACAAGGCGATGGGCATCACCGCCAAGGGCGCGTGGGAGAGCGTCAAGCGGCACTTCCGCGAGTTCGACGTGGACACCCAGTCCGAGGACTTCACCGTGGTCGGCGTGGGCGACATGGCCGGCGACGTGTTCGGCAACGGCATGCTGCTCTCCGAGCACATCAGGCTGGTGGCCGCGTTCAACCACATGCACGTGTTCATCGACCCCGACCCGGACCCGGCGGTGTCCTTCGCCGAGCGCCGCAGGCTGTTCGAGCTGCCGCGGTCGACCTGGGACGACTACGACCGCAGCAAGATCAGCGCCGGTGGCGGCGTGTGGTCGCGGTCGCTGAAGTCGATCCCGCTGAACCCGCAGATCCGGGAGGCGCTGGGCATCGACGAGTCGGTGCGCAAGCTGGCGCCGGCCGAGCTGATCAAGCGGATCCTGCTGGCGCCGACGGACCTGCTGTGGAACGGCGGCATCGGCACCTACGTCAAGGCCGCGACCGAGACGCACGCCGACGTCGGCGACAAGGCCAACGACGCGGTCCGCGTCAACGGCGCCGACCTGCGGGTGAAGGTCGTCGGCGAGGGCGGCAACCTCGGTCTGACGTCGCTGGGCCGCATCGAGTTCGCCCGCGCGGGCGGCAAGGTCAACACCGACGCGCTGGACAACTCCGCCGGGGTGGACTGCTCCGACCACGAGGTCAACATCAAGATCCTGCTCGACCACCTGGCGGCCGACGGGCGGTTGACCGGTGAGCAGCGCAACGAGCTGCTCGCGGACATGACCGACGAGGTCGGCGAGCTGGTGCTGGCCGACAACCACGCGCAGAACGCGGTGCTGGGCATCTCGCGGGCGCACGCCGCCCCGATGGTGTCGGTGCACGCCCGCCAGGTCCTGGCGCTGGAGAAGAACGCCGGCCTGGACCGCGTGCTGGAGGCGCTGCCGACGTCGAAGGAGTTCCGCGACCGCGAGAAGGCCGGCGAGGGCCTGAGCTCGCCGGAGCTGGCGACGCTGATGGCGCACGTCAAGCTGGCGTTGAAGCGCGACGTGCTGGCCAGCGGCCTGCCGGACACCGAGGCGTTCAGCAACCGGCTTCCGGAGTACTTCCCGAAGCCGCTGCGGGAGCGCTACGCCGACGCGATCGCGGCTCACCCGCTGCGCCGGGAGATCATCACGACGCTGCTGGTGAACGAGATGGTCGACGGCGGCGGCATCTCCTTCGCGTACCGGCTGTCCGAGGAGATCAGCGCTTCGACGACCGACGCGGTGCGGGCGTTCGCGGTGGTCGACGAGGTCTTCGGGCTGCAGGAGCTGTGGGCGCAGATCGATGCGCTGGGCGGCTCGGTGCCGAGTTCGGTGGCCGACGAGCTGGTGCTGGAAAGCCGCCGCCTGCTGGACCGGGCGGCGCGCTGGATGCTGACCAACCGGCCGCAGCCGCTGGCGATCGGCGCCGAGATCGCCCGCTTCCAGCCGGTGGTCGCGGAGCTGTCCGCTTCGGTGCGCGGCCTGCTGCGCGGCCGGGCGGCCGAGGGCGCCACCGAGATGATCGACCGCTGGACGGCGGCCGGCGTCCCGGAGGACCTGGCGGAACGCGTCGGCGTGCTGCTGGATTCGTTCGCGCTGCTGGACGTCCGGGAGATCGCCGAGCTCGCGGAGCGCGACGCCGGGGTCGCGGCCGAGCGCAGCCCGCGGGAGAGCGCCGACCTGTACTACTCGCTGGCCGAGCACCTCGACGTCGAGCGGATGCTGCTGGCGGTCAACGAGTTGGAGCGCGGGAACCGGTGGCACTCGCTGGCCCGGTTGGCGTTGCGGGATGATTTCTACGCGTCGCTGCGTGCGATCACCATCGACGTCCTGCGGACCAGCGATCCGGAGGACGACCCGGAGGAGAAGATCGCTCGTTGGGAATCCACCAACGAGTCGCGACTGGCGCGGGCCAACTCGTCGCTGGAGCAGATCAAGAACTCCGGTCGGCTGGATCTGGCCACGCTGTCGGTGGCGGCCCGCCAGCTGCGCAGCATGGTGCGGTGACGGCATGATCGGGTGGCTTGCGGTCGCACCGGCCGCAAGCCACCCGAACGGCAGAAAGGAAGCTCGCCGGTGGGCGCGTTCGTAGCCGAGGTGGCCCTGCGCTGGTCCGACATGGACGCGTTCGGTCACGTCAACCACGCCAGGACGATCACGCTGCTGGAGGAGGCGCGGGCCGAGCTGCTGTTCACCGAGGCGGAGCGGCAGGGCCTGCTCGGCATGGCGGAGGGCATGGTGGTGGCCCGGGTCGTGGTCGACTACCACAGCCCGCTGGTCTACGCGTCGAAGTCGCTGCAGGTGCAGATGTCGGTGCGCGAGCTGAAGGCCGCGTCGTTCATCGTCGACTACACCGCCTACGCGCAGGAAGCGGTCGCCACCGCGGAAACGCTGATGGTGCCCTACGACCTGCGGGCGGGGCGGCCCCGGCGGATGACCAAGGAGGAGCGCGACTTCCTGGCGGAGTGGCAGCTCGATGCGGAGAAGCCGGAGTTGGGTCGTGTCTGAGCTGCGGATGCCCGATGCGGTGGAGCGCGAGGACCTCGGCGCGTTCGTCGCCCGCGCGGTGCGGTTGGACGGCCAGGCGCTGGTGCGCCTGCGCAACCGGCCGGGCACGGGCCGCGTCGACGTCTGGGCGGCGACGCCGTTCGACGCCCTGTCCACCAGGTCGGTCGAGGGCGAGGTGGAGCCGGCGGACCTGACGGTGTCGGGCAACGAACTGCTGGCGGCGCTGACGGTGGCGGGCGCTTCGGTGATGGATCCGGGCCCGCCGCGGGATCTGCTGTGGCGCTCGGAGCTGCCGCCGGCGGTGGGCTGGCAGCGGGTGGACGACCTGCCGGCGAAGCTGGTCGGCGAGGTCGCGGAGCGCGGCATCGACGTGGCCAAGGACAACGTCGGTCCGAAGGGGACACCACCGGCTTCCCTGCTGGACCAGGAGGTCTTCACGGTCAGCGGCGCGGGCTTTCAGGTGAAGGTCCCGCTGCGCTGCCTGTTCGTGCTGTCGGGCATGGGTTTCCTGGTGTCGAAGCCGGCGGAGTCCGAGATCGTCCGGGTCAGCGCGACGGACGCCTGGCTCCGCCTGGACTCCCGTTACGGCGCGGTGGTCCGCCGCCGCCACGCCCTCCTCCCGCTGCTGGTCTGACGGGTCCGCAATTTCCATTGAAATCGAACCTTCGATTTCAATGGAAATTGCGGCATCCGGGGGCCGCATACGCTCGTGGCATGACGATCACGTACGAGTGGCGCGGCGACTTCGAGAACACCGCCGTCAACTCGCTGCACGCGGAGGGCTTCGACCACCCGGTCCTGGACATCGACTGGCTGGCGCAGGTCCACCGCCACAGCCTCGGCTGGGTGTGCGCCCGGCGTGCCGGTGAACTCGTCGGCTTCGTCAACGTGGCGTGGGACGGTGGTGTTCACGCCTTCGTCCTGGACACCGTGGTCAGGGGAGAACTGCGCCGATCCGGGATCGGGGCCGGACTCGTTGCGGCGGCCGTCCGGGGCGCCCGGGCGGCGCAGTGCGAATGGCTGCACGTCGACTTCGACGACGACCTCCGGGCGTTCTACTTCGACGCCTGCGGATTCGAGCCGACGAACGCGGGTCTCATCGCGCTCTGAGCGGGGACCAGGCGTGAAGCCCCTGGCAGGACGCCACAAGATCGCCCTGAACCCACGATCAGAACCGCACGCTGAAGAAGGCGGATTCTCGGTGCGGTGCGGCGGAATCCGAGGCGTCCTCAGTCGAGGAAGGTGACCGTCTCGGCGAGCGGGGCGCGGTCTATGCGGGCGTGTTTCGCCGAGATGTCCTCGAATCCGATCGACATGCCGCAGAACAGCACGAGTTCGTCCGGCGGCGAAACGACTTCCGCGACGGTTCGGCGGTAGACCGACCACGCCATCTGCGGGCAGCTGTGCAGTCCTTCGGCGCGGAGCAGCAGCATGACGGTCTGCAGGTACATGCCCATGTCGGCCCACTGCGCCGAGCCCATGCCGCGGTCGATGTAGCAGAACAGCGCGGCCGGAGCCCCGAAGCAATTCCAGTTCGCGGCAACGGCTTCCCGCCGCGCCTGCTCGTCCCGCCGCGGGATCCCGAGCGCGGCGTAGCGCTGCTCACCGGCGGCGATCCGGCGCTCGCGGTAGGCGGCTTTCAGATCGGGCGGATACATCTCGAATTCGCGCTCGTCGCCGGGATCTCCCGCGGCCAGGCGCTCGGCGGTTCGCTTCTTCACCTCGGCCAGCGCTGCGCCCGTCAGCACGAAAGCCTTCCACGGCTGGAGATTCCCTCCGGACGGCGCGCGGGCAGCAGCGGTGAGGACGCGCTCAAGCAGCTCTTTCGGCACCGGCTCGTCGGTGAATCCCCGCACCGCCCGTCGACTCCGGACCGCTTCGTACACGTCCACAGACAGCCTCCCGAATCGCTCGAAGTACTCCACCACGTCGACACCTGGCGAAGGGAGAACGTGACCGATGAACCGGAGACCTAGACTCGATGCCGATCAGACGTGGCGAAGTGGGGCGGGCATGGGTGCGGCCGAGGAGATCGAACGGATCGCGCTGGATCCGGCCCTGTCGGTGCCGGAGAAGGACGAGCGCATCATCGCCTTCCTGGCGCAGTCGGAAGATCGCGGGGTGCCGGCGGCCGTCGAGTGCCTCATGACGACCTCCGATCGCCGCGTCTCCGAGTTCGTCGCCGCCTACCTGGAGCTGATCCACGGGGCGCGCGAGGAGAAGGCGCGCGTGGCGGAGAGGTTGCGCGGTGCCGGCGAAGTCGCGGCGTCGGCGGCGAGGCTCGTGCCCTGGATGCCGGATGCACTGATCGACGCGTTCATCCAGGACCACCTGGCGTCGCCGGACCCGAAATCCCCGGTGTCCAGCGTCGTCTTCACCATCGCGATGCACCGCCCGGAACGCCTCCGGCCCTACGCCGACCGCGTCGAAAGCGCTTCGATGAAGCGGAGTCTGCTGTCCGGTGCGCCCGACGAGTTCGCCGACTCGCTGCTGGAGAGGTGGCGCGCGGAGCAGGACCTGAACGACCTCTGGACGCTCGCGTTGATCCGCACCCCGCACGCCGCCGATCTCATCGAGTCCGTGGTGGACGAGGTCGCGGATCCGGTCGACTGGGACTGGCTGATGCCGCTGGCCGGCCGCCTGCCGGACACCCGGAAGCCCGCGGGTTTCCCGCCCGCTTTCCTGGGTTTCGTGGCGGATGCGGGCGAGAGCGCCCACGTCATGGGCGGAGACCCCGGCGGGGATGTTCCGCTCTGCGCGGACTGCCGGATGCCCGCAGAGCGGATTCTGACCCTGTCCGCCGAGGCGATGCCGAACGCGCTGAGCCGGGACCCGTCGTTCTACTGGTTCACCTGCGACTGCGCCGAAGTGGATCGCATCACCGTGCGCTTCACCTCGGCGGGCACGGAGGTCTACTTCAACCCCCAGGGGCCGAGCAGCGGCGAATCCCGCCTGATCCCGGGGGAGCGGTCGCTGGTCCTGGAGCCGCACCCCAACCAGCACGGCGTGAGCCTTCCGGCGCTGCCGAGGACGAAGCACCAGGTGGGCGGTCTGCCGCGCTGGCCGTCGCCGGAGACGCACCCGATCTGCCCGGTGTGCGGCAACTTCATGCCGTTCCTGGTGTCCATCGAAGGTGGCCCGACGCCGTTCGGCCGGATGGGCTTCGAGGAGCTGCTCTTCGGCTTCTGGTGCGACTCCTGCGCCGTCTCCAGCACCCAGACCCAGTACTGAGCACCGCCCCGCGCGGGGTGAGTCACCTTTTGCGCCTCTCGCCCGTCAGACGGGTAGGAGCTGTGCGTGGCGGGAGGCGAGGAACGCATGTTCGGGTTCGAAACGGCGTCGGGCGGGGACGAGGTGTTCCACCGCGAGCGGCCGCACCTGCTCGCGGTGGCGTTCCGCCTCCTCGGGTCGGATGCCGATGCCCAGGACGTCGTGCAGGAGGCGTGGATCAGGTACCTGCGGGCCGATGTCGATGGCATCGGGAACCTGCCCGCCTGGTTGACCACCGTCGTGACCCGGCTGTGCCTGGACCTCCTGCGCCGATCGCGCGAGGTTCCGCAGGAGCCGACCGACATGCCGGAACCGGCGGACCCCGTCGACGGTCCGGAGGAGGTCGCGCTCCTCGCCGGAGACCTGAGCGAGGCCATCGCGATCTTGCTCGACCAGCTGACGCCGCCGCAACGGGTCGCGCTGATCCTGCACGACGTGTTCGGCACGCCGTTCGACGAGGTGGCGCACGTGCTGGGCACGACGCCGGGGTCGGCCAAGAAGCTGGCCAGCCGCGCGCGGGCGCGGGTGCGGCCGGCCGGTGCGGCGGACGCCGATCCCGGCGCCGCGCGGCACGTGGTGGCCGCCTTCCTGAAAGCGGCGCAGCAGGGCGACATCGACGGCCTCGTCGAGGTCCTGCACCCCGAGGTGACGAGAACGGCCGATCCGCAGGCGCTTCCGCCCGGCGCGGACTTGCGGGTGCGGGGCGCGCGAACCGTCGTCGACGAGACGCGGGCGTTGCGGGCCAATGCCCGGCAAGCACGCGTGGTGTCGATCAACGGGCGGCCCGGAATCGCGGTCATGGCCGATCACGGCCCGCGCATCGCGTTGCTCTTCCGCATCGCGGCCGGGCGAATCGTCCACTACGACGTCGTCGGGGATCCCGCCCGCCTCGCCCGGCTGCACATCACCGACTAGCGAGGGGAAACCATGTTCATCACCTACGTCGTCGTCACGGCCGTCACCATCGCGGCGAACGCCGGGATCGCCGTCGCGGACCTGGCGAAGGCGGACTTCGTCCTCGCCAACTCGGCCAAGGTGGACGTCCCGCGATCGTGGCTGCCGATGCTGGGAACGCTCAAGGCGGCCGGCGCGGTGGGACTCCTGCTGGGCCTGCTCGGATTCCAGGCCATCGGCGTCGCGGCCGCGATCGGGCTCGTCGCGTTCTACGTGGGCGCGATCGTCGCTCACGTGCGCGCCCGGCAGATCAACACGATCGCGGGCCCCGGAGTCTTCCTCGCCATGGCCGTCGCGTCGCTGGTCCTCGCGATCGCCGCGTGATCAGTCGCGGAGGTGATCGGCGGGGTCATCTCGTCGACAGGGTGGGCTTGGTCAGGTCAGGGCGAGCAGGCTGACGGCGACGGCTGCGGTGCCCAGGCCGACGAGCTGGCCGCGGTGGATCCGCTCGGCGACCACGCCGCGGGCGAGCAGGATCGTGCCGGCCGGGTAGAGGGCGACGATCACCGCGACGACGGCGAGGTCGCCGCTCCGGGCGGCCAGCAGGAACAGCAGGTTCGCCACCGAGTCCAGCGTGCCCGCGGCCGCCGATATCGCGTACGCGGGCCGCTCCGGCCCCAGCCTGCGGCGCATCAGCCCCGCCGCGGCCAGGACGACGGCCGACGAGACCGTCCGCCCCACGATCAGCGGAGCCACCCCGCTGTCGGATGGTGCCTGGTGCAAGAAGATCAGCTGGAGCGCAATGGCGGTGCCCGCACCGAAAGCCAGCAGCAGCGCAGTGCGCGAAGGGCGTGACGACCTCGCGCCGTGCCCGGCGCTGACCAGCACCACCGCCACCAGCGCGAGCGGCAGGCCGACCATTCCGGCGGCGGCCAGGTGCTCGCCCTGCAGCAGTCCCACGCCGACGGGCAACGCGGCCGACACCAGCGCGGTCACGGGCGACAGCACGTTCATCGGGCCGATCGCCAGGGTGCGGTAGAGCAGGGCGAACGCGGCGGCCGAGGCGACCCCCGAGGCCGCGCCCCAGGCGAAGGTCGCGGTGCTGAACGAGGCGCCGAGCAGCGGCCACAGCAGCAGTTCGACCGCGAGGCTGGCCGGGGCCGCGATCATCACGGTGCGCAGCACATGAGCCTTGCGGGCGCCGAGGCCGCCGAGGAAATCGGCGCACCCGTAAGCGAGCGAGCTGCCGACGGCCAGCAGCAGAGCGAACACGACGAATCCCCTACCATTTCATTGGAACGACTACACGGTACAACAGATTGACCGTCAGGATCAATCAACCGACCGCGAAGTTCATTGGAATGGTCCGGCCCCGAGGATGGTGCTCAGATGACCGAGACGGCCGCAGCCCTGCGGACGGTCGCGCACAACGTCCGGGCGGCCCGCGTCCGCGCGGGTCTGTCCCTGGAGGAACTCGGCAGGCGCGCCCAGGTCAGCAAGGGCGCCCTGGTAGGGCTGGAGAAGGCCCAGGGCAACCCCAACCTGGCCACCCTGGTCCGGCTGGCCGACACCCTCGGCATCTCGGTGTCCGCCCTGATGCAGGGGCCGCCCGAGGGCCGCGTCCGCGTCGTGGCCTCCGACGACGTGGCGCCGCTGTGGACCGGGGAGCGGGGCGGCGAGGCCCGGCTCGTCCTGACGACCTCGGGCCCGGCCCCCGTCGAGGTCTGGCGCTGGCGGCTGCAGCCGGGCGAGGAATACCCCAGCCACCCGCACCAGGCCGGAGTCGTGGAAACCGTCAGCGTCACCGCCGGCCGGATGACCCTGGTGGTGGACGGCGAGGAGCACGCCGTCGAAGCCGGGCAGACCGCGACGTTCGACGGCGACGCCCCGCACGCCTACCGCGGCGCGGGCACCGAGACCTGCAGCCTGATCATGACGGTCCACCTGCCGCCGGATCCCCGCTGAAGAACTGCTCGAGGACCTCCGGGGCGGCGTCGTGGGGGTGGTCGTCGAGTGTGTGGAGGCGGCCTGCGGAGAGCGTGTCGGCGACCGCCGTTCCAGGGTGAAGGCGCGGATGCCTGGCTTCCGCGCTCACGACATCTCAGCGCTCGACCGTCGCGAGGTGCTCGGCGACCTCGGTCCGGGCCGCTTTCTCCTGCGGTCCGGCCTGTTCCGCTTGGGCCTTGGCCTCTTCGGCGGCCCGGGTCGCGGCTCGTTCGGCTTCCGCGACATCGGGCTCTTGTCCATTGAGGACATTCGCGATGATGCTGGCTTCGGCGGCCATCGCCGATGCGAACGGGTGGTACGGCGCCGCGTCCGGCCGCAGCCGCTGGCCGTTGATCCAGGCCGCCCCGCCGGTGGCGCAGGCGTCGTGGCCCAGCGACGGCCCGTAGGTGTCGACGAACGTTGCGCCGGTTCGCTCGGCAGCGCCCTCGATGGCGGCGTTGAGCGCCTGCTCGATCTCGTCGGCGTAGCGGTAGTCGCCGTCGGCCAGCGGGAGGACGTCCGGGCAGTAGCCCGTCTCCGGCACGATGCGCGGATAGCCGATGACCAGGATCTTCGCGCCCGGCGAGCGCTCCTGGACGCCCTCGACGACGTCCGCGACCCGGTGTCCGGTGATCTCGATGCGGCGGAGCAGGTCGTCACCGTCGTCATCGGTGAAGTGGTCGCGGCACGGCGATCCCGTCGGGTCCGCGGCGCGCAGGGCCGTGCAGGTGGCGATGGTGTCGCCGAAGACGCCCAGGTCGTTGCCGCCGATGCCCAGCGTGACGAGGTCCGTGTCCTCGTCGAGGGCGTCGAACTGCGGCCCGGAGTACCAGTCCTGGGCCCGGAGCATGTCCGTGGTGTCGGCGCCGCCGCAGCTGACGTCGGTGAACTCGGCCGGCCCGATCTCGCGGGCCAGCAGCGCCGGGTAGTTGTTCGTCGAGCGCCCGCACAGCAGCGGGTCGAGGCGCATCCACGGGACCAGCGGGGCGGAGGTGAAGGAGTCGCCGAGGGCCACGTAATGCCGGTACTCGGGCTCGGCGGTCGCCGGGGCGGCGCCGAGCGACAGGCCCGTCAATGCCGACAACGCGATCGCACCAGCTCTGCGTGCTAGCCCGGACCGACCCATCTGAGCGCCTCCACTATTCGCCTACCAATGAGTAGGGAGTGAAGACGATCACAGTGCCCGGCGGCAAGGTTCCGACCGGAACTTCCCAATACCTGAGAAAGTTTCACGATTTAGTCGCCGCTGGGCGGCTCCGAGGGTGTGCCGGGACCGGTGGTGCTCGTCGGCTCGCCGGTGCTGGTGGGTGTCGCCGTGGTGGTGGGCTCAGTCGTGGGCGGCCGGGTTCCGGTCGTCGTCGGTTCCGTCGTCGGTTCCTGCGTCGTGGTCGTCGGCGGATCGGTGGTCGTCGGGTTCGTCGTGGTGGTCGGCACCGTGGTGGTCTCGGTGATCGGCGCAGGGGCCACGGGGCCCGGGGCCACGGGCTTCGCCGGAGGCGCCTGCTGCTGAGCCGTGTCCTCGGTCGTTCCCGGAGCCTGCAGCGGCACCCGGGTCACGGTCTCGTCCGATCCGCTCGTGCCCTGAGTGCCGGGGCTGACGCCCGACGTGCCGATCCCCGGGGTGCCCGGGGTGCCCGGGGTGCCCGGGGTGAGCGCGGCCAGCGGCTGCTGATCACCCGAGGACGGGGGCGGAGCGAGCGGCGGGGGAGTGCCCGGGACCTGGCCGGCCAGCGGCAGTTCCGGGGCCGCCGCGTCGGGCGAGTACCGGGGTGCTTCCGGCGTGGTGCTCTCGGCGAACGGCGGAAGCCGGTCCAGCAGGCCCGGCGGGATCAGGCCGAGGAACGGATCCGGGAACGGCGCCGTCAGCGTGTAGCTGGCCGCCGCCACCGCGGCCCCGAACGCCGCCGTCGCCAGCGAGAGGCGGAACTGCCTCCGCAGCGGCAGGGGGCGGAGCGCCTCGCCCGGGACGGGCGAGGCCAGCGGTTCGTCCACCAGCCACCGCCGCACCGCGGCGCCGTCCCGCGCGAACCCGGCCCACACCCGGCCGAGCCACGTCGTCGCGTTGCCCAGGTGGTCCTGCAGCGCCGCCACCGGGAGCGGGCTGGTCGACAGCGGTCCGGTCATCTCGGCCGGAAAGGGGTCGGCCGCCTCGCGCACCAGGCCGGCCAGGTGGTCGAGGCGTTCCCGGAGGATCGCCGGATCGGTCGGCTTGGACATGGCTCAGTCCTCGGCTTCCCCGAACCGGATGCTCGACAGCGCCACACCGTCGTAGCGCCACCACCGCTCGGTCGAGAGGTCCAGGATCCAGGCGTCGTGCTCGCGCACGATCAGCCCGATGCCCAGCGCGCGGCGGCGGAAGGTCGAGTCGTCGATGCTGCCCGCCTCCAGCTCGTCGAGCAGGGAGCGGTAGTTCGCCATGGCCTTGCCGAGCGCGGGTGGGATTCCGACCGCGTCCGATGCGTTGTCGGTCCGGTGCCGGAAATTCATTCGAGATCACCTCCGGATGAGCGACGCCATCCGTCCACGCAACGATGCGCGCCGCGCGGCTGTTAAGAGGCGAAAGTCCCTCCGGTGCCGAAACCGGGCTCAGTGCCGCCGGAACAGGTGATCGGTGATGCGCCGGACGCTCTCGCTGACGGCCGCCTCCAGCGGCCCGCGGCGGAAGAACCGCCGCCAGATCAGCGGGAAGGCGATCGAGAAGATCAGGAACACCTCGGGCATGTAGGTGTTCACGAACGCCACCACGCCGTCCGGGTGGTGGCCGTCGCGCGGGAACGCCGGCATGTTCGGGACGTCCGTGGGCAGCGCCGGGCCCATGCTGGCCAGCTGCGCCAGGGTGTCCGGCACGCCGCTGAGCGGCCAGCCGCCGACGACGATCTGCCAGGCCAGCACCAGCGCGTGGATCGCGTACAGCGTCAACGCCATCGAACCGGCCGCGGCCAGCGGCTTCAGCACCCGCCCCGTCCGATCGGCCAGCTCCAGGCACACCGCGACGAACACCAGCGCGATGCCGCCGGAGTCGAGCAGCTCGAACGTCGTGCCGCTGTGCGCGGCGGCGGCCACCAGCCACTCCGGGTGCTCGATCGGGACGGTGCCCTCGATCTGGCCCTGCGGCACCCCGCCGACGGTCTCCACCAGCCAGCTCGACACCTGGTAGCCGACCGTCGTCACCGCCAGCCCGGTCGCGGCCAGCCAGCACCGCACCTTGGTCGACTGCAGGTCCAGCCGCCCGACGGCCATCCCCGCCAGCACCAGCGGCAGGTACGACGCGGCCGGGTAGAAGCCGAGCAGCAGCAGGTCGAACAGCCCGGCGTCGGCGATCAGGTGTGCCGGGTCGACCAGGTCGACCGCGTCGACGATCGCGCGCATCGGAGTGTCCCCGGCGATCCAGGTCCGCAGCACGAACGACAGCTGCGGGCCGACCGCGGCCGCGACCACCGCGGCGATCAGCAGCCCGCGCGCCCGCAGCCGGATGAACGGCACCGCGAGCAGGAAGTACAGCCCGTAGAACGGGATGATCACGGTGAGCAGGAAGCCCGTCGCCGCGGTCGCCTTCGCCAGCGCGATGCCGACCACCAGCAACAGCAACGCGCGCACCGCGATCCGGATGCGGGCCTGCCGCAGCGCCTCGCCGGTCGGCGGCTCGCTGCGCCCGGTCATCATCGCCAGCGACACCCCGGCCAGCAGGGTGAACAGCGCGGTCGACCGGCCGCTGGAGAACTGCGCGATCCACACCTCCACGTCGCCGTGCGCGAACGGCACGCCGAAGTGGATGCAGAACATCCCGAACACCGCGAAGAACCTGGCGATGTCGATGCCGACCAGCCGACGGGTGCGTTCCGTCCGAGGAGAGCTCAGCGCTGGCGCGACGGCAGTCATAGCATCCAGTGGGTGTCAGCGGGATGGTTTTACCAAAATTTACCGCCACCCGTTCCGGCCCACTCGCGCCCGGTCGCCTTTGGAGGCCAGACTCACACCAGCCAGGCCGCGGTCCCCGGCGGCAACTCCCCGGGGCCCACCGGGCGCGACGACAGCAGCACCTCGCCCGGGGGCAGCGGCACCGGCTCCGGCGAGGTGTTCAACGCGCAGATCAGGGTGGTGCCGGTGCGCCGGAACGCGAAGCATCCCGCCGGCGCGCCGAACCACTCGACCTCGTCGCCGGCGAACGCCGGATGCGTGCCCCGGGTCTCCAGCGCGTGCCGGTACAGCGACAGCGTGGACGCCTCGTCCTCCAGCTGCGCCTCCACGGTGAAGGACACCCAGTCCGCCGGGATGGACGACCAGTCGGCGTCGGCGGCGGAGAATCCGAACGGCGGCTGGTCGCCCTGCCACGGCATCCGGACGCGCTGCGTCCCGGGCAGGCCGAGCTCCTCGCCGTGCCGCAGGCAGACCGCGCCGGGCAGCGCCAACTGCACCAACGCCATCGCGCGCACCGGCGTCAGCGCCGCGTCGTCCCGGCTCTGCTGGGTGTCGCGGCTGGCCATCGCCCACGCCGGGCGCGGCCCGGGGGCGGCGAGCACGTCCGTGATCGCCTTGCGGACCTGGTCGGCGTCGAAACCGGCGACGGCCAGGTCGAGGTTGAACGACAGGTGCCAGTCGCCAGGGCCGCTGCCGATCACCACGCGATCCCGGTGCCCGGCCAGCGCGGCGCCGATGGCATCGGCCGGATCGGGGCGCGGGGCCAGGTGGAAACCATCGGCCCCGTGCTCCAGCCACGGCAACAACACCGATGCCGGGTCGCCGCGCGCGGGATCCACGTCGAGCGAGAGCATCACCCGCATCCCGGAGTCGTGCGCCTCGCCGAGCAGCTCGGCGAAGGGACCCGCCGCCGGATCCAGCCCGGCCGCGCCGGCCAGCACGATCGCGTCGACCTCGAGCAGTTCCAGGTAGCCGAGCCTGCCCGTCAGACCGGCGAGGTCGCCGATCCCGTCACCATCGCCGTCGGCGAACGAGCCGACGTCGACCTGGTAGCACACCGCATCCCACCACCACGGCCGCTCGCCGTGGCCCGCCAGCACGTCTGCCCGCCGCATCACCAGGTCCTTCTGCTCAGAACCACGAATTGATCATGCTGTTGGCGGCCATTTCCATGTACTGCCACAGCTGGTCGCGGTGCTCCGGCCGGAGATCGACCTCGTCGACCGCGATCTGCATGCAGCGCAGCCACGCGTCGCGCTCCGCCGGGCCGATCTTGAACGGCGCGTGGCGCATCCGCAGCCGCGGATGACCGCGCCGGTCGGAGTAGGTGTGCGGGCCGCCCCAGTACTGGATCAGGAACAGCCGCAGCCGCTCCTCGGCGGGCCCGAGGTCCTCCTCCGGGTAGAGGGGCCGCAGCAGCTCGTCCTTGGCCACCTCCTCGTAGAACCGCGCCACGATCCGGTGGAAGGTCGCCTCGCCGCCGACCTGCTGGTAGAAGGTCTCCACGGAAGTCACGGCTCCATCCTCTCAGGGGCGGCTTCGATTTTGGGCGGCCCTGTGGCCGAACGCCTCACACCGGGGTCGTGGGCCCGATGGACCGCTGTCGCGGTCCGAAGTGCGCACGACCCCGGTGACCGGCGGTTGGGATCAGGCCACCGGCGAGGGCGGCAGCGGGCGGCCGTACGGGTACGGCGGCTCGATGTCCTGTTCGTCGTAAGCACGCTTGATCTCCGCGCGCAGCCGCCGCTGCACCGACCACTGCCGGCCCGGCCGGACCTTGGTCGTCAGCCGCAGCGTTATGGTGTCCGAGGTGATCTGGTCCACGCCGAGCATCTCCGGCGGGTTCAGCACGTCCTTGGACAGCGGCTCCCGCGACGTCGCCTCGGTGGCCACCTTCGCGGCGACCTCGATGGCCTTCTGCACATCGCTGGTGTGCGAGATGGGGAAGTCCACCACGGCCACGGCGAAGCCCTGGCTGGAGTTGCCGACCCGCAGGATCTCGCCGTTGCGGACGTACCAGACGGTGCCGTTGATGTCGCGCAGCGTGGTGACGCGCAGGCCCACCGCCTCGACGGTGCCGCTGGCCTCGCCGAGGTCGACCACGTCACCGACGCCGTACTGGTCCTCGACCAGCATGAACATGCCGGACAGGAAGTCCCGGACGAGGTTCTGCGCGCCGAAGGCGACGGCGACACCGAGCACACCGGCGGACGCCAGCACCGGCGCGATCTGGATGCTCAGCACCTGCAGCACGTAGATCGCGGCCAGGCCGTAGATCACCAGCGAGGCGATCGACTTGAGCACCGAGCCGATCGTCCGCGCCCGCTGGAGGCGGCGCTCCGACAGCAGCTCGGCGGTCAGGGTGTCCGCCCGGCGCTCCCGCAGCGGGGTCAGCAGCTTCGGGGGCTGGCCGTTGCCCTGCGTGAGGCGGTTGATGGTGCGGTGCACCAGCCATCGCACGATGAACGCGACGATCAGGATGAGGAGGATGTTCAGGGGTTTGGCGATGAGCAGGTCGGCGTAGGAAGCCAGCCACTGGTTGCCGGTCCAGTCGGAGATCGTCTGGCACCAGAACGCGTCTTGCTCACAGGTCGGTTGGGTCATAAGCGGCAGATCCATGGGTCGGGGGTCTCCATGCTGTCGTTCAGGGCCCGCGGTGGTTACCCGGCACGGGGGTGCCGGTGCTTCGGGGCGACATCACCGGGTGGGCAACCGACAGACTCGAGCATCGTGCGCACCCCGCTGCGCACGAGACTCGAACAGCTGACCGCCGGGACCGAGTTCGGGGCTCAGTCCAGGGCGAGTCCGGTGGCCTCCGCGAGGAAGGCGAGCTGGTCGGTCGCAAGCCCCACGGTACGGGACACCGAGCGCGCGGCATGGCCGACCTCGGTCTCCCTGCGCAGCAGGATCGGCCGTTTCGCCGGGTCCGAGCTGGTGGCCTGCTGCAGCGCCGCGCACATCTTGCGGGCGTGGTTCGGATCGACCCGGGAGTCCGACTCGAAGACGGTGAACAGCACCGACGGGTAGTCGGTCTGGTCGGCCACGTTGTGGTACGGCGAGTAGGACAGCAGCCAGCCCAGCTCCTCCGGGTCGTCGGCGGTGCCGTACTCGTCGTTCCAGGTCCGGCCCAGCAGGAACTGCTCGTAGCGGACCATGTCCAGCAGCGGCGCCGAGCACACCACCGCGCGGTAGAGGTCCGGGCGCTGCGTCAGCGCCGCCCCGACCAGCAGGCCGCCGTTGGAACCGCCGGAGATCGCCAGCTGCTCGGAGGTCGTCCAGCCCTCGTCGATCAGGTGCTGCGCCGCTGCGTGCAAGTCGTCGAAGGTGTGCTGCTTCTGCTCGCGCATGCCCGCGACGTGCCATTCCTCGCCCTCTTCGCCGCCACCGCGCAGCGAGGGCAGCGCCCAGACGCCGCCGGCGGCGACCCATGCCAGCGCGGACGGTGTGTACCCGGGCTCGCGGGACAGCGAGAAGCCGCCGTAGCCGGTCATGAACACCGGCCGCGGGCGGTCCGGTTCGGCGCTCGCGCTCAGCAGGAACATCCGCACCGGGGTGCCGTCCAGCGAGCGGTAGGTGACCTGCTGGGTGTGCACCGCGGGCAGCTCGACGGTGCCCGGCGCCTGCTGGTCCAGCTCGGTGGTCCCGGTGCTGCGCGAGAAGGCGTGCACGCAGGGCGGGGTGGCGAAGTCGGTCCAGCCGATCCACAGCCGGTCCCGGTCGCGGTCGGTCGATTCGTCCACAGTGGTCAGCGAGGTGACCTGGCCGGTGCTCGGCAGCGGGACCTCGGCGGTCCGCCGCCCGGTCGCCGGGTCGTGCAGCGTCACCTCGGACACCGCGTGCCGGGTGCGGAGCACCACCAGCTGCGGGTCACCGTCGCCGGTGTCGAACCAGCGCACCGCCTCCAGCACCGAATCGGGCTCCTCGGCGATCAGCTCCGTCCAGTTGGCCGGCTCCGGCCGGGCCGGGTCGGCCACGCACAGCCGCCAGCGCGGCGCGTCCAGCGTGGTCATCACGTACAGCCGGCCGTCGCGCTCCACCCAGGCGCCGACGCGGTACCCGTCGGAGGTGTCCACGACCTGCCGGAGCTCGGGGACGTCGCCGGCCGCGAGATCGGCGATCCACACCGAATCCCGCCGCGCGGTGCCCGGGCTGCCCTCGATGACCAGCCAGCGGCCGTCCCGCGACACCCGGGTGCCGTAGTAGAAGGTGTGGTCCAGGCCCTCGCCGTGCACCAGCAGGTCCTGGTCGGGGTCGGAACCGACCCGGTGCCGCCAGACCCGGCGGTGGAACTGCTCCTCGCCGTCGGGCACCAGTTCCGGCGCCAGCCGCCGGATGTAGAAGAACTCCTCGCCGCCGGGCAGCCACGAGATCGTCGAGTAGCGGCACCGGTCGATCGGGCCCTCGACGAGTTCGCCGGTGGCGACGTCCAGCACGTGCAGCAGCGACTCCTCGTCACCGCCGACGGAGATCTGGTAGGCCAGCCGGTCGCCCTCCAGGCTCGGGGTCCAGCTGTCCAAGGTGGTCAGCCCGGACGGGTCCAGCTCGGTGACGTCCAGCAGCACCCGCTCGGTGCCGTCGGCCTCGCGCACGTACAGCACCGGGAACTCCTGCTCGGGCTCCCGGCGGGTGAAGAACGCCCGGCCCGCGCGCCATGCCGGCGCCGAGACGGAACCGGACGACAGCAGCGACCGCATCCGCTCCGCGATCGCCTCCCGGCCGGGCAACGCGTCCAACCAGGTCCGGGCGAGCGCGTCCTGCGCCGCCGACCACGCCTCGGTGCGCGGCTCGGCCGGGTCTTCCAGCCACCGGTACGGGTCGGCCACCTGGTGGCCGTGCAGGTCTTCGACGATGTCGTCGCGGTCGGCGCCGGGGTAGGTCAGCTGCGCTGCTTGCACGTCGGTCACGGCAGCGACGATACGTGCATCCGACGACCGTTCGTTGATCTCGGAGTGATCATTTTTCCGGAAACACCGATCGAATCACCCGGAACGATCAGCGTTGTTCTACGGGCGCATGATCGGGAATGATGGCGGTAATCGATCACTCGACGTCGAGTGTCGAATCACACGTGCGTTCGGGCGGGGTTCTATGTTCGACTATGCCCGACACCGGTGGAGGTGGTCGCGTGCCCGACCGACAACCGACCCGACAACCGGCGCTGAAGGCCACGAGCCTCGCGCCGCGGGCCCCGCTGTGCCCGCCGAGCCGCGCCGGCACATCGCCGCCGCAGGCCGACCGGCCTCCCGGTCACGCGTCGTCCTGGCGAAAACGCCGGGTGCTGCTGCTCAACACCACCTTCGAACCGCTGACCGCGCTCCCGCTGCGCCGGGCGATCGTGCTGCTGGTCTGCGGCAAGGCCGAGGTCGTGCACGGTGACTCCGCAGGCATGGTGCTGCATTCCGCCACCGATAGCGTCGAGGTCCCGTCCGTGATCAGGCTGAGCAACTTCGTGCGAGTGCCGTACCGCGGTCGGGTGCCGTTGACCCGTGCCGCGCTGATGCTGCGGGACAACTACCGGTGCGTGTACTGCGGTGCTCGCGCCGAAACGATAGATCATGTCGTCCCGCGCAGTCGCGGCGGGCCGCACACTTGGGAGAACTGCGTCGCCTGCTGCACCAAGTGCAACCACCGCAAGGCGGACAAGACGCTGAGCGAGCTGGGCTGGCGCCTGCCGGTGGCGCCGCACGCGCCGCGCGGGCGGCATTGGCGGCTGCTGGCGGGACTGTCCGAAACGGACCCGCTGTGGTTGCCGTACCTCGGTGAGCCCGCGGCCTGACGCGCCGGTCGGGCCGACCGGCGAGCTGCGGTGCCGCGAGATGGCGGGCGGTTCCGCTGCGGCGAGCCCGATCAGCTGATCCGCACGCCCTGCCGCCCGCTGATCCGCACCCCATTGGAAATCCGCACGCCCTGCTGTCGCCCGCTGATGCGGACTCCGCTTTGGCTGCTGATCCGCACGCCTTGCTGCCGCCCGCTGATGCGGACTCCGCTCTGCCCGCTGATGCGCACGCCGCGGCTGATCCGCACCCCGTTCGAAATCCGCACGCCCTGCTGTCGCCCGCTGATCCGCACCCCGCTTTGGTTGCTGATGCGCACACCGTGTCGGCCACTGATGCGAACGCCCTGAAGGCATGCACTGATCCGAACGCCGTGCTGCGCGCTGATCCCAACGCCGGATTCGCGGCTGATCCGGACGCCGTGCTGCGCGCTGATCCGAACGCCCTGTCGACCACTGATCCGCACCCCGCGGCTGATCCGCACCCCGTTGGAAATCCGCACGCCGTGCCGCCCGCTGATGCGCACGCCGCGGTCTCGGCCGCTGATCCGGACGCCGTGTTCGAGCAGTGGCCGGTCAATCGTCGGAAGGGTGATGACGCTGCTCTGAGTGGCGGTTTCGATGATCGACATTGTGTGCCTCCCGCATTCAAATGACGCTTTGAACGCATGTGATCAAATATGCAAGACCCATACAGGTGAAAAACTAGGAGCAGGAACCCTCAGGAACAAGCCGCCAAGTCGCCGTGCATTGCAACCGTCTGGTTGGACCCCATTCGGGGGCACTAGTTACTCTGAACGAGTTACCTTAAGTGATGTATAACACTCTTGACTAGTAACCGTACGTAGTCCCGGGTGTCGCCCGATTCGCTCTCCACCAGCGGGAACCGCGCTCGGGGCGCTCGCGGCGGCCTTCGGATCACTCGAACGTGTCCGGGCCTGGGCTCGGTGACGGTTACCGACGCCGATCATGCGCGCCACAGGTCGGGCGCACGAAGCGGCGGTCATCGGATACCGTACTCGCGTGACTGTGGCGGAGACTGTTCTCTACCTGGCGGTGATCCCAGCGGCCCTCTACGGCCTGATCGTGCTCATCGCGATGTGGCCCAGGCTCACCCGTCCGCGTTACCGCGCGGGGCAGGAGTGGGATTTCGCGCCGGTGTACTGGGTGGCCAACCCGGCGGGCGTGAACACCGCCGTGCCGGTGGCAGACGTGGATTCGGAGGCCGCGCCGGCAGACGCGCGGCCGAGCACCGCTCGGGGAGGCGCACGTGGCAACTGGTGAGATCGCGGAGCGATCCGCCGTGGACGCTGGTGAGCTCGGCGTCGGCGAAGCGATGATGGCCACCGGTCGGCTGTCCATCGCGCGCCACGTCGAACCGGACCGCCCGCGGCTGCCGTTCGGCCCGGGCCAGCTCGCGCGGCTCGACGAGGCGCTGACGCTGTCCAGTCGCAGCACCGGGCTGGAGTTCGCGATCTACCTCGGCGACCTCGGCGAGGACACCCGCAAGCAGGCGGAGGAACTGCACGTGAACCTCGGCTCGCAGGCCGGGGATGGCGTGCTGATCGCGGTGTCGCCGGGCCAGCAGAAGTTCGAGATCGTCACCGGCGAAGAAGCGCACCGGCGGATCCCGGACCGCAGCTGCCAGCTCGCGGCGATGAGCATGGTGGCGTCCTTCAAGGAGGGCGAGCTGATCGACGGCCTCATCGGAGCCCTCCGCATGCTGGCCGACGCGGCAGGCACCAGCTACCAAGAGTCCCGAGCCCGCTACTAGGGCCTGCTTCCGGGCTCGACGTCGCGTTCACGGATCTTCAGGTGCGGGGCCGTGAGTCTTCTGGTCGCTTCAGCGGCCCAGGGGATTCACGGCCCCGTCGTCTGTTGAAGGCTCAGAGCAGGTCGAAGCTCTGAAGGTTCTGGAACATCTCGTAGGCCGACGACGTCGTGCCGACCGCGCCCAGCCGTCGCGCTTGGTCGCCGTACTGCTGCTGGGCCCGCTGGGTGCTGTACACGATCACCGGGGTGTCCACGCCCAGGTCGCGGAGTTCGCGCAGCAGCGCCAAGCCCGCGTCGGGGCGCCACCGGCCGTTCTCCTTGCGGCCCATGTCCTCCACGATCAGCCGGTACTGGCGTTGCGAGAGCTCCGACAGCGCCGCGTCGTTGTTCGTCGTCATCGTCACCCGCACGCCGTTGTCCCTCAGCTGCTCGGCCAGGATCGCGTGCGCCTCCGGCTTCTCCGAGACCCACAGCACCGCGAGCGGTTCCGAACCGACCGGCGGCACCTCGTCCTCGGTGTGGCCGTCGCCGTTGCCGGAGATCTCGGGCGGCTCGGGCAGGGCCGGAACCGGGAGCGGCTTCGGGGTTTCCGCCGGGATGCCGATCCGGTCGCGGTCCGCCAGCTCCTTGCTGAGCATGCTCAGCTGCCGCTGCAGGTCCTGGATCATCTCGGTCTGCTGATCGTTGAGCTCGTGCATCGTGAGCTTCTGGCCGCCGATCTCGAACTCCAGCTCCCGCTTCTCGGCGGTGCGCAGCACCCGCCCGATGGCCCGCCGGAACACCACGATCGCCAGCAGCGCGATCAACGGCCACAGCAGCTGCGCGATGGCGGTGATCAGCTCGGGCATCGACGCCCCCTCACGTCGGGCAGAACAACGAAATCTTACTCGCCGTGTCCATTTCGACACGATTCGTGTTCACCCGAAACGGAAGCTCGCCCAACGCGAAAGGGGCACCGGCGACCGAGTCGCCGGTGCCCCTCGACCGATCAGCTCAGGAGCGGTCGAACTCCCGGGCGGCCAGTGCGCGCACGATGCCCGCGCGGCCCTCCGAGACCAGGCGGTGCAGCGCCGACGGGTGCTCGCCGGCCAGCCAGGCGTCCGAGGCCGCGACCGTGTCGTCGGTGACCGCCCACGACGGGAACAGCCCGATCACCGTCGGCTGGGCCCGCTCGCTGGAGCGGCGCTGCCAGACCTCGTCGATCTCGTCGAAGTAGCGCCGCACGTACGGCGCCAGCAGCTCGCGCTGGGCCGGGTGCTGGAAGCCCGCGATGATCGAGTCGCTGACCGCGTTCGGCAGCTGGTCGTCGTGGACGGCCCGCTGCCAGGCCTTCTCCTTGGACTCGGCGGTCGGGATCAGCGCCCGCGCCCGCTCCGCGCGCCGCCGGCCCGTCGCGGTCTGGTCCTTCTCCAGCTCCGCGTCGATCTCGGCCTCACCGGCCGCACCGTGCGCGACCAGCGCCTGCAGCAGCTGCCAGCGCAGGTCGGTGTCGACGGCCAGCCCGGCCAGCGGCGCCGAGCCGTCCAGCCAGCCGCGCAGCTCGGCGACCTGCTCGGCGGAGAGCACCGAGCCGGCCAGCGAGTTGACGAACGCCAGCTGGTGGTCCGAGCCGGGCTCGGCCGCGCGGGCGAGCTCGAAGAGCCGGCCGGAGAACCGCCGCCAGCCCTCGCCCTGCCACGACGGGTCCACATAGGACGCGAGCGCGGTCTGGGTCTGCAGCAGCACCCGCTGCACCACGCCGATCTCGCTCTCGGCGCCGATGCCGCCGTCCACGGACGCGCCCAGCACCAGCGTCACGAAGTCGCGCGCCTTCAGCTCCGCCTCGCGGGTCATCTCCCAGGCGGTGGACCAGCACAGCGCCCGCGGCAGCGACTCGTCGATGTCGCCGATCCGGTCGATCAGCGAGGCCAGCGACTCCGGGTCGAAGCGCAGCGAGCAGTAGGTCAGGTCGTCGTCGTTGACCAGCACGAGCTTGCCCCGGTGCACGCCGACCAGGTCGGGGACCTCGGTGCGCTCGCCGGTGACGTCGAGCTCGACGCGGTGCTTGCGCACCAGCTTGCCGCCTTCGTCGTCGTAAATGCCGATCGCCAGCCGGTGCGTGCGCAGCTCGCCCGCGCCGGGTCGGGCGCCGTTCTGCACGACCTCGAACGAGGTGAACCGGCCCTCGTCGTCGGTGGTGAACCGCGGCCGCAGCATGTTCAGGCCGGTGGTCTCCAGCCACTGCGCGCTCCACCACGACAGGTCGCGGCCGGAGGCCTCCTCCAGCGCCCGCAGCAGGTCGTTGAGGGTCGCGTTGCCCCAGGCGTGCCGGTTGAAGTAGACCCGCAGCCCGGCCAGGAAATTGTCCAGGCCCACGTAGGCGACCAGCTGCTTGAGGACCGAGGCGCCCTTGGCGTAGGTGATGCCGTCGAAGTTGACCTCCACGGCCTGCAGGTCCTGGATGTCGGCGGCCACCGGGTGGGTCGACGGCAGCTGGTCCTGGCGGTACGCCCAGGACTTCTCCACGCTGGCGAACGTCGTCCAGGCGTGGTCGTACTGGGTCGCGCCGACCTGCGCGAGGACGCTGGCCCAGGTCGCGAACGACTCGTTGAGCCACAGGTCGTCCCACCAGCGCATGGTGACCAGGTCGCCGAACCACATGTGCGCCATCTCGTGCAGCACCGTCTCGCAGCGCCGCTCGTAGAGGTAGCCGGTGACCTTCGACCGGAAGACGTAGTCCTCCAGGAACGTCACGCAGCCGGCGTTCTCCATCGCGCCCGCGTTGAACTCCGGCACGAAGCACTGGTCGTACTTGCCGAACGGGTAGGGCACCCCGAACGCCTTGTGGAAGAAGCCGAAGCCCTGCTTGGTCTCGGTGAACAGCCGCTCCGCGTCGAGGTGCTCGGCCAGCGAGGCGCGGCAGTAGATGCCCAGCGGGATCTCGTCCTGGCCGTCCCCGCCGGGGAAGACGTCGCGCCACTCGGCGTACGGCCCGGCCACCAGCGCCACCAGGTAGGTCGACATCGGCTTGGTGGTGGCGAATTCGTGCCGCCTGCCGTTCGCCGATCCGGTGACCTCGGCGGTGGCGTTGGAGATGACCTTCCACGACTCCGGGGCGTCCACCGCGATCTGGTAGGTGGCCTTCAGGTCGGGCTGGTCGAAGCAGGTGAACATCCGCTTCGCGTCGGCGGTTTCGAACTGGCTGTAGAGGTACACGCCGCCGTCGACCGGGTCGATGAAGCGGTGCAGGCCCTCGCCCGTGTTGGTGTAGGCGCAGTCGGCGCGCACCACGAGCTCGTTGTCGGCGGCCAGGTTCGGCAGCCGGATGCCGGTGGACTCGTCGTAGTCGGAGACGTCGAGCTCGACTCCGTTGAGGACGGCGCTGTGGACCCGGTCGGCCACCAGGTCGATCCAGCTGTCGGCGCCCGCCTGGTTGCTGCGGAACCGCACCGTTGTGGTGGAACCGAACGTCTCCACGTCCGGCCCACCCGCGCCGGCAGTGAGATCCAGTTCGATCACGTACGACTGGACCTCCAGCAGGGCCGCGCGCTGCTCGGCCTGTTCGCGGGTGAGGTTCGGCGGGGCCACGGATCACCTCGTTGCTCGTCGGGGACTCGTCAGGACAGGCACGCCTGGCGTACCTGGCGCAGGCATCAAATCACGTCCGCGTGCGGCCGTGCCGCCGGGCGGGTCAGGCTCCCCCGGTCGGCGTGTCGGTCCGGGCGGGAAGACAAACGGCTCTACCGGGGTTGGTACCCATGACGGGGCGCGCTGGAACGCGCCCGCGGGCTACTTCTCGAACGTTGGAGGCTTGATGACCGCCGCTGCCCGACCCAGGGTCGACTTCTACTTCGACCCGGTGTGCCCGTTCGCCTGGGTGTCCTCCCGCTGGATCCTGGAGGTCGCCGAGGTCCGCGACATCGACCTGAACTTCCGCGTGATGAGCCTGTCGGTGCTCAACGAGGGTCGCGACCTGCCGGAGGAGTACCGGGAGCTGCTGGACACGGCGTGGGGCCCGGTGCGGGTGGCCATCGCCGCGGCCAAGCACCACGGCGACGAGGTGCTGTCGCCGCTCTACACCGCGATGGGCACCCGGCTGCACGACCAGGGCAACAAGGATTTCGACCAGGTGATCGCCGAATCGCTGGCGGAGGTCGGCCTGCCCGCGTCGCTGGCCGAGGCGGCCGGCAGCACCGAGTACGACGAGGAACTGCGCGCCAGCCACCACGCGGGCATGGACCCGGTGGGCGACGAGGTCGGCACCCCGACCATCCACGTCGACGGCGTGGCGTTCTTCGGCCCGGTGATCACGCGCATCCCGCGCGGCGAGGAGGCGGCGAAGCTGTTCGACGGGGCGCTCGCGCTGGCCAGCTACCCGTACTTCTTCGAGCTCAAGCGGACCCGCACCGAGTCGCCCAGGTTCGACTGATCACCAGCCTTTCGCGGGTTTCCCGGGGTTCGTTCGTTGTGACAGGCTCGCCGTGACGTCTGCTGCGTTGGATCAGGGAGGCTTCATGGCGCACACCGGCCACATCATCGGCGGTGCTCACGTCGAGGGCGGCGAGGCGCGGATCGAGGTGCTCAACCCGGCCACCGAGGAGGTGATCGGCTCGGTACCGGCTGGCACGCCGTCCGATGTGGACGCCGCGGTGGCCGCGGCCCGGGCCGCCTTCGACGGCTGGGCGGGCACGCCGCTCGCGGAGCGCATCGCGGCGGCCCGGCGGATCTCCGCGGGGATCGCCGAGCGCCGCGATGAGATCGCCGCGACGGTGACCGCCGAGATGGGCTCGCCGATCAAGTTCGCCACCCAGGTGCACGCGAGCGTCCCGGTGGCGACCTCGGCCGGGATCGCCGACGTGCTGGAGAACGGCTTCGCCTGGACCGAGGAGGTCGGCAACTCGCTGATCGTGCGGGAGCCGATCGGCGTGGTCGCCGCGATCACGCCGTGGAACTACCCGCTGCACCAGATCGTCGCCAAGGTGGTGCCCGCGCTGGCGGTCGGCTGCACCGTGGTGCTCAAGCCCAGCGAGGTAGCGCCGCTGACGGCCGCGATCTTCGCCGAGATCGTCGCGGACGCGGGCGTGCCGGCAGGTGTGTTCAACCTGGTGCACGGCACCGGGCCGGTGGTCGGCGAGGCGCTGGCGGCGCACCCGGGCGTCGACATGGTGTCCTTCACCGGCTCCACCCGGGCCGGCCGGCGCGTGTCGGAGGTGGCCGCGCAGACGGTGAAGCGGGTGGCGCTGGAACTCGGCGGCAAGTCGGCGAACGTGGTGCTCGACGACGCCGACCTGGCCAAGGCGGTGAAGCTCGGCGTCGCCGGCTGCTTCCCGAACGGCGGCCAGAGCTGCAACGCGCTGAGTCGCATGCTGGTGCCGGAGTCGCGGCTGGCCGAGGCGGTGGAACTGGCCGTCGCGGCGGCCGCGAAGTACACCGTCGGCGACCCCACCGACGAGTCCACCCGGATCGGGCCGATGGTTTCGGAGGCGCAGCGGGACCGCGTCGTGGACTACATCCGCAAGGGCATCGAGGAAGGCGCGAAGCTCGTCGCCGGCGGGCCGGAGCGGCCGGAGGGCCTGGAGAAGGGCTTCTTCGTGCGGCCGACGGTGTTCGCCGGGGTGACGCCGGAGATGACCATCGCGCAGGAGGAGATCTTCGGCCCGGTGCTGTCGATCCTGCCGTACCGGGACGAGGACGAGGCCGTGCGGATCGCCAACGGCACCGACTACGGCCTGGCGGGCGCGGTGTTCGGTTCGGACGAGCGGGCCCTGGCGGTGGCCCGGCGGCTGCGGACGGGCCAGGTCGACGTCAACGGCGGCCGCTTCAACCCCAACGCCCCGTTCGGCGGCTACAAGCAGTCGGGCAACGGCCGCGAGTTCGGCCGCCACGGCATCGAGGAGTTCCTCGAAACCAAGTCCATCCAGCGCTGACGCGTTGGTGGTGGACCGCAGTTTCAATTGAAACTGCGGTGCACCACCGGGAGCCCGGCCCCCGGGGTTGGGGCCTCCCACACGGGGGGTGGGGTTTTGACACCGCGTTAAACCAAAAAAAACAAAACA
>NZ_JBFAIN010000022.1:0-131059 GCF_040654735.1 Saccharopolyspora sp. NPDC050642
CAGGACGAGTCGCTGCGGGTGGTCCAGGTCGGGATCGCGTCCCTGCAAGGGATTTCAATGGAAATTGCGGACCACCGGGTTCCGGAGGCGTTGTTGCCGGTGTTGGCGCTGGCCGACCTGGACACCCCCGTGCACGTCGACGACTGCGCCGACGCCGTCCGCACCCAGACCTCCGCGCCGATCGTCGACCGCCCCGCCGCGCGCCTGGCGGCGCTGCTCAGGCCGCTCGACGACCTGGCCGGGTTCCGCGTCGGAAGCGCCGACGCGCCCGAAGACGCCGCGCTGATTTCCCTTGCCGTGCGAGGTTTCGGCCACGGCACGCCGCTGCGGCTCTCCGGGCCGGGCGTGCCGGGCCGCCGCGAGCTGCGCGTCGCCGGCCTGCCCGCCGACTTCGTCGCGCAGCGGCGGGACCTGATCTCCTTCCCGGCCGGCTTCGACCTGCTGCTGGTCGCCCCCCGCGGGGAGCTGGTCGGGCTGCCGCGCTCCACCCGAGTCGAGGAAGGTGCCTGATGGGATATTCCGGAGTCCGCGGCGGGATGAACGCCATCCTCGCCGCCGAGCGGCTGGTGCGCCGGTCGCGGGACCACGCCCCGGCGGAGTGGGCGAGCACCGAGCAGATCGTGCTGCGGTTCCGCCTGGCCGTCGACCGGATCATGGGCGAGGCGGGCCTGTACGACCCGCCGACCGCCGCCGACGCGTTCCGGCAGGCCGAGGGCGACGTGCTGGAGGCCGCGCACCTCGTGCGGGCGCACCGGTCGACGCTGCCGCGGCTGGCGGTCACCGAGCCCGTCGACCCGGACGAGATGGTGGTGCTGCGCCGCATCGTCCCGGCCCACCGCACCCCGGACGGCCCGCAGCTGCTGGGCCGCACCACCGACTACACCGGCCGCCTCCTGGAGCGCCCGGACGGAGCGCAGGGCGACGATTTCGCGCGAAGCCCCGCAGGCGTGGAGAGCGGCGAGCTCGCGCGAAATCGCGACGACGAGCAGGAGCGACCGGCTGAGCGCACGCCGGAGCAGCGGCAGCCGCGCCGGTTCTACCAGCTGCTCCGCGACCTGGACCTGGTCGTCGAGCACGGCGAACCGGCCGAGGACCCCGAGCCGTTCGACATCACCCGGAGGGCCGCCCGCCCGCCGGCGCCGCGTTCGGCGGTGCTCTCCAGCATGGCCCGCGCGGAGACCGGTGCGCTGGTCGGGCTCTGGTACCGGTCGATCCTCGGGCCCGACGGCGACGTCCACGAGATCACCCTCGGCGACACCCGGCACGGCCGCGTGCCGCTGCGGGTCGTGCACCCGCACACCGGGAATCCGGTGGAGATCGGGCAGATCCGGGTGACCGAGGTGGAGGGCATCGAGGACCTCGACGGCGCCGAAGAGGACCGCACCCGCTTCGACGTCGGCTACGGGCTCTGCTTCGGGCACAACGAGCGCAAGGCGATCGCGATGGCCAACCTGGACATCGCCTGGCGTCGCGCCGCGCCGGACAGCCCGCTGGAGCAGCTGCTGCTGCTCACCACCGACGGGCTGGATTCCGGCGGCTTCCTGGAGCACCTCAAGCTGCCGCACTACGTGACGTTCCGGTCCATGGTGGACCGCAAGATCGCCCGGCGGACGGCGCGGAACTCGACCGAGCCGCGCGTGCCGGAGCCGTTCGGGGAGGAGTGCCGATGACCACGGCCGTGCGGGATCTGCTGTCGGACACCGACGACAGCGCGGGGATCCTCGACGAGGGAGCGAAGCGGGAGATCCGGCGGGCCGCGCTGGTCGCGGTGTGCGTGCCCGGCTACCAGGTGCCGTTCGGCTCCCGGGAGATGCCGGTGGCCCGCGGCTGGGGGTCCGGCGGGCTGCAGGTGACGCTGGCCGTGATCGGCGAGCAGGACGTCGTGAAGGTGATCGACCAGGGCGACGACGGCGGCGTCAACGCGGTCAACCTGCGGCGCATGATCGCGGGCACCACCGGCTGCGACGCCAGCACCGACACCCGGCGGGCGACGGTCATCCAGTCGCGGCACCGGATTCCGGAGGAGCGGCTGGGCCGCCAGCACGTCCTGGTGTACCAGGTGCCGGTGCCGGAGCCGCTGCGCGGCGTGCAGAAGTCGGTCGTCGAATGCGCCCGGATGCACGCCGAGAACGACTACTCGGCGATGTGGGTCAGCCTGTACGAGGACATGGTCCGCAACGGCGTGATCACCAAGTCGACCGGCTACCCGGTGCTGGTGGACGGCCGCTACGTGCTGGCGACCAGCCCGGTGCCGCGCTGGGACGTGCCCAAGCTGCACCAGTGCGAGCACCTGAACCTCTACGGCGCGGGCCGGGAGAAGCGGATCTACGCGATCCCGCCGCACACCGACGTGGTGCCGCTGACCTTCGACGACATCCCGTTCGAGGTCGAGCAGGTGCCGGGCGCCAGCTGCAAGTACTGCGGCTCGACGACCAGCTTCCTGGTCGAGGGCGGCGAGGGCACCTACGTGTGCAGCGACTCGGACTGGTGCTCGCGGGTGGAGGCCGGGGACGCCGACGTGGCGGGGCATCGGCTGCCGGTGGACATGCTGCCGGAGGTGGCGCCGCGGCCGGTCGAGGTCGTCGAGGCGCCGCGCCCGGTGGACGGTCCGGAGTGGACGCTGCGCGTCGACGGCATCGGCAAGGTGTACGGGCCGGGCGGCGCGGGCGCCGTCGCGGGCACCGGTCCCGAGCACGGGACCGCGGTCAGCCCGGAGACCGGCGCCGTGGTCGCGGCCTGGGACGTGTCGTTCGACGTCGCACCCGGTGAGGCGCTCGGGATCATCGGCGAGTCGGGTTCCGGCAAGTCGACGGCCCTGCGCTGCGTGATCGGCGACGAGCCCGCCACCGGCGGCGGCGTCTACCTGTCCAGTGTGGACGGTGGTCGGACGGACCTGCTGGGGATGGGTTCCGCGCAGCGCAGGCGGCTCCGGGTGGACACCATGGCCGTCGTCTACCAGGACCCGGCCGCCGGGCTGGACCTGCGGGTGACCGCCGGCGGCAACGTCGCGGAGCGGCTGACCGCCGCCGGGTGGCGCGGCTACCACGCGATCCGCAAGCGCGCGGCCGAGCTGCTCGACCGCGTCGAGGTGCCGCTGTCCCGCATGGACGACCCGGTGAGCACCTTCTCCGGCGGGATGCGCCAGCGCGTCCAGATCGCGAAGGCGCTGGCCACCGAGCCGCCGGTGCTGCTGCTCGACGAGCCGACCACCGGGCTCGACGCCTCGGTCGCGGCGGGCGTGCTCGACCTGCTGCGCGGGCTGCTCAGCGAGCGCGACATCGCGGCCGTGGTGGTCAGCCACGACTTCGCGGTGATCGAGGCGCTGACCGATCGCAGCCTGGTCATGCAGCTCGGGCGCGTCGTCGAGCGGGGCCTGACCGACCAGCTGTTCGCCGACCCGCACCACCCCTACACCCAGCGGCTCGTCGCCGCCGCCCGGAGGTGAGGTCCACAATGGACGCCAAGCCCGTGCTGACCGTTCGCGGCCTGCACAAGACGTTCGCCCTGCACACCGTGGACGGCCGGACGGTCGTCTCGCTGCGCGGCGTCGACCTCGACGTATCCGCGGGCGAGCACGTCGCGATCGCCGGGCCCAGCGGTGCAGGCAAGTCCAGCCTGCTGCGCTGCACGCAACGCAGCTACCTGCCGGATTCCGGATCGGTCGTCCTGCACACCGATGACGGGCAGGTGGAGCTGACCGCGCTCCAGGATCGCGCGCTCGCCCGGCTGCGCGGCCGGCAGCTCGGCTACGTCTCGCAGTTCCTCGCCACGCCACCGCGCACCGGGCCGCTGGAGGTCGTCGCGGCCGCGGCCCGGCGCCGCGGGCTGGACCGGGCGGAGGCGCGAGACGCGGCGGCGGAGTCGCTGCGGCGGCTGGCGCTGGACGAGGCGCTGTGGGACGTCGACTGCGGGGTCCTCTCCGGCGGGGAGCGGCAGCGGGTCAATCTCGCGGCCGGAACCGTGCGGCCGCCGCGACTGCTGCTGCTGGACGAGCCGGTTTCGGCGCTCGACCCGGCGAACCGGGAGCGCGCGCTGGAGCTGATCGCGTCGCTGACCGACCAAGGCGTGGCGGTGCTGGCGGTGTTCCACGACCTCGACGCGATCCGGCGACTGGCGACGCGGGTGGTGGAGATGGCCGACGGCCGGATCGTCCGCTCCGGCACGGCCGAGGAGGTGCTCGCCGCATGAGCAGCCCTGTGAACCGCACCCCAGGGGACCGCGACGCGAACCAGCCATAGGAAACCACGAAACTCGAGTTTGACCTGGCACGTAACCACAACTGTGAAGCGCGGAGAGGCGGAACGGGCATGAGTAGCCCGGTGTCAACCGCAGCCCTCCTCAACCGCACCCCAGGGGACCGTGACGCGAACCAGCCACGAGAAACCGCGAAACTCGAGTTTGACCTGGGACGTAACCACAACTGTGAAGCGCGGAGAGGCGGAACTGTGAATCGCGGAGAGGCGGACCAGTCATGAGCAGCGCGGTCGAGGAGGTCAGCTGGCCATTGGCGGCGGCGCCGAAGGACTACGTGCTGGGGCACGTGCGGGCCGTGCTGCCGGACCGGGTCACCGACGACAGCCGGATCGTGGTGCGCGCCGGGCGCATCGAGGCGATCGAGGACCACCCGGCGGGATCGTCCTGCGACGTCGACGGCGGCGGCCTGCTGTGCATCCCGGGCCTGATCGACGTGCACAGCGACGCGCTGGAGCGGGAGCGCATGCCGCGCCCGTCGGCGGTGCTGCCGTGGGATTTCGCCCTGCTGTCCTTGGAGGGCAAGCTCACGTCTGCCGCCGTCACGACGGTGTTCCACGGCGCGGCGTTCCAGCACAAGACCTCGCGCGGGACGCAGCGCTCGATCGGCGGCGCGAGCGAGTTGTGCGAGACGGTGCGTGCCAGGGGAGCGGGGCCGGTGGACCACCGGGTGCTGTACCGGCTGGACGCGCGCTCCGCCGAAGGCGCCGCCGCCCTGCGCGCGCAACTGGACACTGTGGACGATGGCGCGCTGGTCTCGCACGAGGACCACACGCCGGGCATCGGGCAGTACGCCGACCGGCGGCAGATGGAGCGCTACCTCGTCGGCGCGGACGGGATGGCGCCGGAGGAGGCCGAGCAGCACGTCACGGAGATGATCGCCGAGCGCGGCGAGCTGCTCGACGTGCGGGACGAGAATCTGGCCTGGCTGGGCGACCTCGCCCGGGCCGGGCGGATTCGGCTGCTCGGCCACGACCCCGAGTCGGCCGAGGAGATCGCCGCGCTGTGCACCAGGGGCGGCGCGGTGGCGGAGTTCCCGACCACGATGGCGGCGGCCGTCGCGGCCCGCGAGCACGGCCTGCCGGTCGTGGCGGGCGCGCCGAACGTCCTCCGCGGGCACTCGCACAACGGGAACGTGTCGGCCCGGGAGCTCGCCTCGCGCGGGCTGGTCACGGCACTGGCCTCGGACTACCTGCCGTCCGGGCTGCTGGCCGCGGTGTTCGGGCTGGCCGGCGAGCTCGGGTTGCCCCCGGCGATCGCCCTGGTGACCGCCGGGCCCGCGGCGGTCGCCGGGATCGCCGACCGGGGGCGGCTGGAACCCGGACTGCGCGCGGACCTGGCGCTGGTGGAGCCGGGGCCGAAGTGGCCGCTGGTGCGGGCCGTGCTGTCGGGAGGTGCGGCGTGATCGGATGGCCGGTGCCGGATCCGCAGATCCCGTCCGCCGCGCACGCGGTGCTGGCCGAGGCGGCCAAGGCCGCGTCGGCGGCGTTCCGAGACGCCCGGGCCCGCTACGACCGGGCGCAGCTCGCCGAGACGTCCTCGATCGGCGCGGACGGCACCGCGTCGATGCGGCTGGACCTGCTGGTGGAGGCCGCGATCGCGGAGGTCGTCGAGGCGCACCGGATCAACCTGCTCAGCGAGGAGGTCGGGTTCGTCGACAACGGCTCGGCGGTGACGCTGGTGGCCGACCCGGTGGACGGCACGGCGAACGCCGCCGCCGGGGTGCCGCTGTCGGCGTTCTCGGGCGCGATCGTGCTCGACGGGACGCCGGTGGAGGCGCTGACCTGCTGGCTGGACACCGGGCGGTGCTGGCACGCGGTCGCCGGGCAGTCGCCGGAGTTCCGCACCAGCGGCCGGCGTTCGCTCGACGGCGCGGCGGTCAGCCTGCTGCGCCCGCACGAGCGCAGCACGGACGCGTGGTGGCGGGTGGCGAAGTGGGCGGCGCGCGTGCGGATCCTGTCCACGACGTGCCTGGAGACGATGCTGGTGGCGGAGGGCTCGACGGACGCCTTCGCCGACGCGGGCTCCGACACCCACCGCATCGTGGACCTCGTCGCGGCGATGGTCGCGCTGCCCGGAGCGGGCGGCGCGGTCCTGGACGTCCACGGCAGGCCGTTGGAGGTCGACCCGGACCTCCGGCGCCGCTGGTCCGGGGTGGCGGCGGCAACGCCGGAGCTGGCGGAAGAACTCGCCGCCACCATCCGCGGCTAGGCATCCAGCAGTCCGCCTCGGCGTGCCGGGACAGCAATGGGTCCACAATGGACCTCTGTGTGAGACGAGGGCGCCCTTGACCGCTCGGTCAAGGGCGCCCTCGTCGGTTCCGCTACGCGCCGCGTGCCGCGGCGGCTTCCAGCGCCCGGCGCACCAGCACCTTCGCCAGGTGCCTCCGGTAGTCGGCGCTGGCGCTTGCCTGGTCCGGCGGCGACGTGTCCTCCGCCGCCCGCTCCGCGGCCTCGGCGGCGCTCGCTCCGCTCGCCAGGGCCGCCTCCACGCCGTGCGCCCGCATCGGCGTCGGGCCCATGTTCACCAGCGCTACGCGCTGGCCGGCGACGGCTACGCCGACCACCGCCCAGTCGATCGCCCGCTTGGTGAACTTCTGGAAGTCCCAGCCCTGCGCGGGGTTCTTCGCCACCCGGATCTCCACCAGCAGCTCGTCCTCGCCGAGCGCGGTCTCGAAGAAGTCGGTGAAGAACTCCGTCGCCGGGATCTCCCGGGTGCCCGACGGGCCCTGCGCGACCAGCACCGCGTCCATCGCGAGCGCCACCGCGGGCAGGTCGGAGGCCGGGTCGCCGTGCACCAGCGAGCCGCCGATGGTGCCGCGGTGGCGGACCTGCGGGTCGCCGATGGTGCCCGCGGCGTGCGCCAGCAGCGGCACCTCGCGGGCCAGCAGCTCGGAGTGCTCCAGGTCGTGGTGCCGGGTCAGCGCCCCGATCCGGATCTCCGAACCCTCCTCGCGGATGTAGGACAGGTCGCGCAGGCCGCCGAGGTCGATCAGCACCTCCGGCACCGCCAGCCGCAGCTTCATCAGCGGCAGCAGCGAGTGCCCGCCGGCGAGCAGCTTCGCGTCGTCGCCGTGCTCGGCGAGCAGGCTCAGCGCCTCCTCGACGGTGTTGGCCTTCTTGTAGGTGAACGCGGCAGGGATCATTCCGCGGCCCCCGACTTCTCCTTGGCCGCGGTCAGCACGGCTTCGACGATGTTGTGGTAGCCGGTGCACCGGCAGAGGTTGCCCTCCAGGCCGGACCGCACGTCGGCTTCGGTCGGGTTCGGGTTCTCCTCGACCAGCGACACCGAGGCCATCACCATGCCCGGCGTGCAGAAACCGCACTGCAGGCCGTGCTTCTGCTGGAAGGCGCGCTGCATCGGGTGCAGCTCCTCGCCGTCGGCGAGGCCCTCGATGGTGGTGACGTCGTGGCCGTCGGCCTGGGCCGCGAGCACGGTGCAGGACTTCACCGACTCGCCGTCGAGCAGCACCGTGCAGGCCCCGCACGACGTGGTGTCGCAGCCGATGTTGGTGCCCGTCAGGCCGCAGTCCTCCCGCAGGTACTGAACGAGCAGCGTGCGGTCCTCGACCTCGTGGCTGCGCTGCTCGCCGTTGACGTTGATCGAAACTTGCACGAAACGAACTCCTAAGCACTTGTCGGGTCAGCGTGATCCACTCACCCGAACCAACTCCGCGGGCTGTCTATGCCTCGTTGATGGCCTTCCACACCCGTTCGGGTGTGGTGGGCATGTCGATGTGCCTGACCCCGAGGTGGGCCACTGCGTCGACCACTGCGTTCTGGACCGCCGGGGTGGCGCCGATGGTGCCCGCCTCGCCGATCCCCTTGACGCCCAACGGGTTGAGCGTGGTCGGGGTTTCCATCGTCAGCAGCTCGAAGCTGGGCAGCTCGGCCGCCGTGATGAAGGCGTAGTCGGCGAGGTTGGCGTTCTGCGGGTTTCCGTCGGCGTCGTAGGAGACCTCCTCCAGCAGGGCTTGGGCGGCGCCCTGCGCGATGCCGCCGTGCCGCTGGCCCTCGGTGAGGATCGGGTTGATGATCACGCCCGCGTCGTCAACGGTCACGTGCCGAAGATAGTTCACCTTGCCGGTTTCGGTGTCGACTTCGACGACCGCCAGGTGCGATCCGAACGGGAAGGTCGGCCGGTCCTCCGTGAAGTGCACGTCGGCGGCCAGCCCCTCGTCGGCGCGCTGGGCCAGCTCCGCCCAGGACAGCGCAACGCTCGGCGTGCCGCGCACCTGCCACGTGCCGTCGGTGAGTTCGAGGTCGGCCTCGTCGATCTCGATCAGCTCCGCGGCCAGCTTGCGGGCCTTCTCCTTGACGTCCACCGCGGCCCGGTGCACCGCGGACCCGCCCAGCTGCAGCGAGCGGGAACCCATGGTGCCCACGCCCTTCGGGATCAGGTCGGTGTCGCCGTGCACGACCTCGATCTTGTCCAGGTCGATGCCCAGCTGGTCGGACACCAGCATCGCGTAGGAGGTCCAGTGGCCCTGCCCGTGCGGGGAGCTGCCGGTGAGCACCAGAACGCTGCCGTCCGGGCGGATCTCGACGTGCCCGGTCTCGCCCTCGGTGTTGTTCGGCGCGGTGATCTCCACGTAGCTGGCCAGCCCGATGCCCAGCTGGAGCGTGGCGCCCTCGGCGCGCCGCTTGGCCTGCTCCTCGCGCAGCGCCTGGTAGTCGGCGGCTTCCAGGACCGCGTCCAGGCCCTTGATGTACTCGCCGGTGTCGTAGGTCATGCCGCCCGGCGTGTCGAACGGGAACTGCTCGGGGCGCACCAGGTTGCGGCGGCGCACCTCGGCCGGGTCGACGCCGGTCTCGGCCGCGAAGAGGTCCATCGCGCGTTCCACGGCGGCGGTCGCCTCCGGCCGCCCCGCGCCCCGGTAGGCGCCGATCGGCGTGGTGTTGGTGACGACGCAGCGGGCGACGGAGTCGACCTTCGGGATGTCGTAGACGCCGCTGACCATGAACCGGGTGAACAGCGGCAGGAACGCGCCCATCCGCGGGTAGGCGCCGACGTCCTGGACGATCTCCAGCCGGTAGGCCAGCACGGTGCCGTCGCGGCGGCCGCCGATGGTCACCACCTGCCGCTGCGCGCGGCCGTGGGTCATCGCGACCAGGTTCTCGCTGCGGCTCTCCACCCACTTCACCGGGCGACCGGCGCGCTTGGCCAGGAACGCCAGCAGCGCGGCCTCCTGCTCGACGCCGATCTTGGCGCCGAAGCCGCCGCCGACGTCGGGCGTGATCACCCGGATCCGCTCCTGCGGCAGCCCCAGGTTCGCCATCAGCTCGTCGCGGCAGCTCTGCGCGTTCTGGTTGGACAGCCACAGGGTGACCTTGTCGCCGTCCCAGGCGCAGGCGGCGGTGCGGACCTCCAGCGGCGCGGCGGCGAGGCGCTGGTTCTCGATCTGCTTGGTGACGACGACCTCGCAGCCGTCGAACAGCGAATCGTCCAGCTCGCCGCTGGTGCCGGTGACGTTGGTGCCCGCCTCCGGGAACAACAGGACCTCGTCGCGCAACGCGTCGGCGACGTCGACCACCGGGTCCAGCGGGTCGTAGTCGACGGAGACGAGTTCGGCGGCGTCCTCGCCCTGCGCGCGGGTCTCGGTGAGCACCACGGCCACCGGCTCGCCGACGTAGCGGACCGTGTCGCGGGCCAGGTGCGGTCGTTCCATCGCGGCAGGTGGGGGGCCGCTGACGCCCATCTGCGAAACGAACGGCGGGAGGTCGACGTCCGCGCCGGTGAACACGCCGGCCACGCCGGGCAGCTCGCGGGCCGCCGAGGTGTCGATCTCGGTGATCTTGGCGTGCGCCAGCGGGCTGCGCACGAAGGTGACGTGCAGTGCCCCGGCGAGTGCGGGATCTCGCAGGTCGTCCACGTAGGTGCCGCCGGCGGTGAGTAGGCGCGGGTCCTCGCGGCGCTCGACCCGGGTGCCGAGAATGCTCAATGGTGCCTCGCAGTCAACAGGATCAGAATCGGGAACCGACCAGTGAGTCTGGTGCGACGTCCCGCGCCGCACAAGACTCGCGGCCGTTTTCAGGCGTAGTCGCCGGCGCCTGCGGCTCGTCCCGCTCGTCCGGTCACCTGGCGGACCGCCGCGGTGGCCGCCTCGCGGAGCAGGACCGCGTCGGAGCTCAGCGACGCCAGGTCGAAGCCCAGGTCGTGCCAGCGTTGCACGGTTTGGGCGCTGTCACAATGGATGCCCGCCAGCACGCCGTTGCGGCGGCAACTGTCCAAAATGGAGCGGACGAGCTGCTCGTGCTCGGCCTCGCGGACCGCCAGGACGGGCGCCATCCCGTGGCCGAGGGCCAGATCGGACGGGCCGATGTAGGCTGCGTCGATGCCCGGCGTGGACAGGATCTCGTCCGCGTTCCGCACGCCTTCGGGGGTCTCGATCATCGCGGCGAGGACGGTGCGCCGGTTGCCGGCCTCCGGCGTGTAGTCGTCGAGCTCGAACGCCGCCCGGATCGGGCCCCAGCTGCGCGAACCCATCGGCGGGTACTTCGCCGCCTCGACCGCGCGGCGGGCCTCCTCGGCGTTGTTGACCATCGGCACGATGATGCCGTGCGCGCCGGCGTCGAGGGCCTTCATGATCTGGTCCGGCTGGTTCCACGGCACGCGCACGAAGGTCGGCGTCCCGGTGATCGCGAGCGCCTGCAGCATGGGGACCATCTGGTCGTAGCCGACGAGCCCGTGCTGGGTGTCGATGCAGACCCAGTCGTATTCGCAGCGGCCCATCAGCTCGGCGGCGAACGGGCTGGGGATCGAGCACCAGCCGCCGACCGTCGGGCGACCGGCCTCCAGGGTTTCACGCAGCGTTGCCATCATGCTCCTTCGAACTCGATCGCCGACCGCGGCTTGCCGGCGTTCGGCGGGGGTCGTGCCGGGCCGGCGCCGCCCCGGCGTTGCGGGCGAAAACGGTGCTGGTCGAAGGGATTCGACGGTGCTCGGGACGTCCGCGACTCTAGGACACATCTGATGTTTCGAGCAATACGCCGGGCATGCGTCCGCGGCCGCTGACCGGCCAATACCCTGTCGAACAACCGATTTCACCGTAGTTCCCCGATCGAACGATCAACGTTGACGTACGGGAACGTCTGATGTATCGGCTGCGGTGGCTCGTGAGTACTTTGGATCGCTATAGCGGACCGAAGTGCTCACGAGCAGCGCGCGGGCCGACCGATGTGGAGGGCGCGGGATGGGGCGGAGCAACGACGCGATCGAGAAGATCCGCCAGCTCATCGCCGGCGGCGAGCTGAGCCCCGGCGCCCGGTTGCCGCGCGAACCGGACCTCGCCGCGCAGCTCGGGCTCTCCCGCAGCTCGATGCGGGAGGCCGTGACGGCGCTGGTGCACGCGCAGGTGCTCGACGTCCGGCGCGGCGACGGCACGTACGTGACGAGCCTGGAGCCGCACCGGCTGCTGGAGGGCATCGCCCACGCGGTCGAGCTCATGCAGGACGACACGCTGCCGGAGATCTTCGAGCTCCGCCGCCTGCTGGAGCCGCAGGCGACGGCGCTCGCCGCGGAGCGGATCACGCCGGAGCAGCTGGCGCGGCTGCGCGGACACCTCGACGCGATGCGCCGATCGGAGACGATCGAGGAGCTCATCACGCACGACGCCGAGTTCCACGCCTGCATCATGGCGGCCACCGGCAACCGGACGCTGACCTCGGTGGTCAACGGCCTGGCGGCGCGCGCCCTGCGGGCCCGGACCTGGAACGCCCTGAACATCGCCGACGCGCGCGAGCGGATCATGTCCCAGCACCAGGCGATCTACGAGGCGCTCGAAGCCGGTGACGCGGCGCTGGCCCTGTCCTGGGCGACGATCCACGTCACGGCGTCGGAGAAGGACCTCCTCCGCACCATCCCGCCCGCCGACCGGCGGGGCGCCGGTTCCGTCTGAAAGCCGCGTCCTAGAGGTTGTTTCAGAATGCTCGCGTGCGCCGTGACGGCCTCGGCGCATACGCCCTCGGCCGAGCGTTCCCGGAGCAAGTCCCTAGTCCGCGAAGACCTTCTCCGCTTCGCGGATCGTGCGCAGCGCCGCTTCGCGCGACCCGGCGCCTTCGGGCATCAGGAGGACGCGCCCGACGCCCAGGGTCGCGACGCGGTCGGCCAGCTGCCTGCGGCATTCCGCCACGTCGCCCGCGATGTGGCAGTCGGCCAGCGCGGCGGCCTCGTCGAACGCCTGCGCGGCCGTCGGCGCCGGACGCTCGACCAGCGGCACGGCCTCGCGGGAGATCTGCAGGTTCAGCTCGGCGATCCCGTTCGCCAGCAGCCGCCTCGCGGTCGGGGTTTCGTCGGCGATGGCGAAGTACGCCGAGTCGATGTTTTCCAGCGGGTCCAGCCGGTGGCCGGATTCGGCCGCCGCCGCGGCGTGCGCGTCCAGCACCGCGCGCTTCGCTGCCACGTCGATGAACGGGCTGAGCAGCACCGGAAGCCCGTGGCGGGCCGCCAATCGCGCGGATTCCGGCGATGACGAGGCCAGCACGAACGGCGCGCGGGACGTTTCCGGTGCCGGCACGATCCGCACCTCGTCGAAGCGGTACCGCTCGCCGCCGCCCTTCGCGCGTCCCTGCCGCAACGCCTCGTCGAGCAGGGCCACGGATTCGTCGATGTCGCGGAAGCCCTCCAGGCCGGTGCCGAATATCTCCAGGTCCACCAGCGGTTGTCCGCGCCCGACGCCGAGCGTGAACCGGTCGCCGGATAGGTGCTGGAGCGCGGAGGCCTGCTCGGCGAGGGCGAGCGGGTGGTGGTTGGGCAGCACGCAGACCGCGGTGCCGACGCCCAGGTTCGTGCGGCCCAGCAGGAAGGCCGCCATCGCCAGGGCCGACGGGTTCTGGGCCCGGGAGTTGAAGTGGTGCTCGGTCGTCCAGGCATCGTGCCAGCCGTGCCGTTCGGCCTCGCGGACGTATTCCAGCGACCACTCGAAGACCTCGCGGCCGCTCGCCCCGCTCCCGAACGAGTCGGTGAACAGGACCAGTCCGTACTTGGTGCGCATGCGCCCTCCTATTTTTCGTCGGCTAGACGAAAAAGTTAGCAGCTGGTGTCGGCCCGGTCGAGGCGGTGCGTTAGGTTGGGCTCGTGACCACGCCGGATGCCCCGAGGCGGCGCGGGCGGCCGCCGAAGCTGACCCGCGACGCGGTCGTGGCAGGCGCGCTGGAGGTGCTCGACGAGTCGGGGCACGGCGGGCTGTCCATGCGAGCGGTCGCCGAGCGCCTCGGCGTCGGCAAGATGAGCCTGTACCACCACGTGGCGGACCGCTCGGAGCTGGAACGCCTGGTCATCGAGCGCCTGCTCGCCGCGGTCGAACTGCCGGACGCGGCGCTGCCCTGGCAGGAGCGGATCGCGGCGCTGGCGCACGGCATCCGCGCGCTGGTCTTCCGGCATCCCAACGCAACTCCGCTGCTGGCGCTGCGGGAGTACAGCGACCCGGTGGCGCTGCGCCTGCCGGACGCCGTCATGACCGCGTTGCACGACGCGGGCCTGCGCGGGGCGGCGATGGTCGGCGGCTCGCGCCTGGTCTTCAGCTATGCCATCGGATTCGCCCAGCTCGACCTGGTCGACAAGGCGGACTCGGCAGGGGACTCGCCGATGGCGGCCCTGCCGGAGGCCGAGTTCCCGCACGTGGTGGCGGCGGCGCGGGAAACCCGGAACCACGGCCTGGACGAGCAGTTCGACCTGGGCCTGAAACCCCTGCTCGCCGGCCTCGCCGCGATCGCGTCCTGAGCCGCGGTCCGCCCGCCACCATTCCACGTCGTGGCGGCGATCGGCCACAGTGGACCGTTTGGTTCACCCGTAGCGGAAATCCACAGTGGAACGTCAGCCGGACAGGAGGAGTAGCAGGCCGGTGCAGGTGAGCAGGACCATCGCGATCACCACCGGGAGCTGGCCGCGGCGGGCCTGCTTCGGCGGGAACAGGCGGAGGGCCTGGTCGTGGGCCGCGGCGGTGCCGGCGATGTGGCCGAGCACGATCGCGTTGATCTGCACCATCGCCACCAGCTCCGGCGACACCAGCCGGTAGTCGATGGCGTGGTCGCGGGTGCCGAACAGGTCCAGCCCGGTGCCGAACGGGTCGCCGGCCAGGATCAGCGTCGTCTGCCCTTCCAGCAGGAAGAACGAGAAGTAGTGCGCGATGGCGTAGCCGAGCGCGATCGGCAGCAGCGTCGGCGCGAACAGCCCGGGAAGCCCGCGCGCGGGCGAGACCAGGGCGCTGAGCCGCATCGCGATCGCGTAGAGCGCCGAGACGGCGGCGATCGAGCCGAGCAGGCCGAGGGTATCGCCGAGGGCGCCGCCGGACTGCCAGAAGGTCGTCCTGGTCAGGCCGTCGAACCCGGTGGCGCCGATGAGCACGCACGCCACCGCCGCCATGCCCGGCTCGTCGTCGGTGCGCACCAGCCCGGCCAGCGGATTGCGCAGGATCAGCGCGCCATCGCTGCGACGGCCGATGGGGCACAGCCGCGCGATCAGCGTCGCGTACACCTCGAAGCCGTCGCCGCGCGCGAACCAGCCCGACCCGAAAACCCGCGCTGCGACGAGGTTCACCACCGCGTAGCCGACGATCACGCCGCCGACCACGCGCGGATCGGATCGCGCCGGCAGGACCAGTTCCAGCCACACGAAGGCCCCCAGCCACACCGCGGCGGGCCAGTACCCCAGTCGTGAGGGGTAATGGTCGCCATGACGACCATTGCCGCTCACGACGGATAGGCACGAATGCAGCGTCCGCAGCGGGTTGACGACCCGCCACACCGGACCGAACAGCGCGCTGAGCGGCACCAGGCCGACCCAGAACGTCACGTACAGCGTCCAGGGCGCGAGGTTCCGCTCCGTCTCCGGTGGCCCGAAGAACGCCACGGACACCACGAGAACGGCCAGTGCGAGCGTCAGAATCCTTGCCGCCCAACGAAGTCCGGGCGAGTCGACGAAGCGCAGGAACGGCAGCGGCCGCCCGGCGTCGGGGTTCAGCCACGGCCGCGACCAGAGCTTCGCCAGCGCCGCGAACGAGATCGCCACCGCGATGCCGCCGCCGATGATCGCCGCGACGCCGTTGAGCGGCAGGTCGGTGCGGCCGCCGAGCCCGTGGGCCAGGAAGTTCACCGCACCACCAGGCTGGGCAGTGCCGAGCCGGAGTGGTGCAGCTCGATCTCGAACACGCCGGGGATGTCCGTGCGGAACTCGACGGTCGCCGGCTCGCCGGGGCGGAGCTGCGCGGACTTGTCGTATCCGTGCACGTGCAGTTCGTCCGCTTCGTCGCTCCGGACGGTGAGCCGGACCAGGCCGCCGTGCGGCGCCTGGAGCCGTTCCGACGGGCCGCGCACCTGGCCGTCGACGACCTCGAAGTCCGCCGAGACCACGCTCGCCGCCGAGGACTCGGCCTGCAGCGCGGGCGGTTCGGCGGCGGGAGGAGCCGCGCAGGCCGACAGCAGTGCGGCGCCGGCCAGCAGGGCGAATGCGAAGCCTCGCGCGGTCGTCATGAATCCTCCGTAGGCCGCTCAGGTGAAGTCCGAACCGTGACAACAGCCAATGTCACATTAGGGCGTGACATTGTCTAGGTCTGCGTGTTCCACTACTGCCATGACCTCGCTCATGCAGCAGCTGCCGGACACCCGCCCGGCCGGTGGGGCCGCCCTGGACCAGATCCTGATCGCCTCGGGAAGCGCGACGCTGCTCACCGCGCTCCTGCTCCTGCTCGGCTACGGTCACCGCACCGGTCGCACCAAGCTGCTCGCGCGGCTCGCCGAGCGCTCCGAGCACTCCTGGTTCCTCCGCGGGCTGCCAGGCTGGGCGGCGTTGCCGATGCAGCTCGCATTCGGCTCGCTGGTGCTCGCGCTGCTGGGCATGTACTGGGACATCTCGCTGCACATCACGCAGGGTCGCGACGAGGGGCCGCTGGCGAACATCGCGCACTACCCGATCCTGTTCGGGCTGTTCGGCCTGTTCGCCGCGGGCATGTTGGCGATGGTGCTGCCGCTGGGCGAGCGCCCCGGTCGCGCGGCGGTGCGGATCACCCGCGACTGGTACGCGCCGACCAGCGGAATCCTGTTGGCCGGCGCGGGTTTCTACGCGCTGCTGGGCTTCCCGCTCGACGACGTCTGGCACCGCATCTTCGGCCAGGACGTCACGCTCTGGGGTCCGACGCACCTGATGCTCATCGGCGGTGCGGGCCTGTCGCTGATCGCCCTCGCCCTGCTGGAGCGCGAGGGCCGGTTCGTGCGCACCGGGCGGGCCGAGACGATGCTCGCCTGCTACGTGCGGCGCGGCATGATCGGCGGCGGGATGCTCGCGGGGCTGTCGGTCTTCCAGGCCGAGTACGACTTCGGCGTCCCGCAGTTCCGGCTGGTGCACCAGCCGCTGCTGATCGCCGTCGCCGCCGGGTGCGCGCTGGTGGTCGCCCGCATGTGGGTCGGGCGGGGCGGCGCGCTGTTCGCGGTCGGCTTCTACGTCCTGATCCGCGGCGGCGTCTCGGTCCTGGTCGGCCCGGTGATCGGGGAGCTGTTCGCGGCCGTCCCGCTGTACGTCGTCGAAGCGCTGTGCGTGGAGGTCGCGGCGGTCGCGCTGCTGCGCAGGCCGCTGGCGCTGGGCACGGTGTCCGGCCTGCTCATCGGCACGATCGGGTTCGCCAGCGAATACGTGTGGACGCAGTTCGCCTTCGTGATGCCGTGGACGCCGGACATGCTGCTGGAAGGCGTGCTCATGGCCATCGTCGGCGGCGTCAGCGGCGGCCTGCTCGGGGCGCTGCTCGTGTGCGCCCTGCGCGGCGAGCTGCCGAGCCTGCCGGTGCGGCGAGCGGTGTTCGGCGGCGCCCTGCTGGCGATCGCGCTGGGCGTCACCAACGGGCTGATCGGCACCGCGCCCGCGGGAGTGCGCGCGACGATGGCGCTGGACCAGCGGACCGGCCAGGCGGACGTGCGGCTGGACCCGCCCGCGATCGCCCAGGACCCGACGTGGCTGGCGGTGACCAGCTGGCAGGGCGGCACGCTGCAGGTCGACCACCTGCGGCGGATCGGCGACGGCCACTACCGGACCGCCGACCCGGTGCCGGTCGACGGGACGGGCAAGACCCTGCTGCGGTTGCACGACGGCCGCGCGATGCTCGCGTTCCCGATCCACATGCCGGCCGACGCGGCGCTGGGACTGCCCGAACTGGCCGCGGAACCGCAGTTCACCCGCGACGGCCAACCGGAATGGCAGGTGCTGCAGCGCGAGACGAAGCTGGGCATCCCGCCGTGGCTGTGGGTCAGCGCGTCGCTGGTGGTGCTGGCGTGCTCGGTGGCGCTGGTGGTGTCGCTGGGCTGGGGAGCGCAGCGGGTCTCGCGCGCGATCTCGGGCCCGCCGACGGCCCGCCGGGCCAAGCACCGAGCGGTCCGGGTCGCCCGGCTCGCGGACGGCACGGCATGACCTCGGCGTCGGCGGAGCTGGTCCTGGCGAGCCACCCGATCATCACGGCGGTCCCGTTCTTCGTCCCGACGTTCGCGGTGGTGGCGGTGGTAGCGGTGATCGTCTACCGGGACCGCCGCAAGAACCCCCGAGAAGACGAAGACCAGGACACCTGATCTCGGCGGGGCCCGTGAGTGCTTTGGGGTGCCATTGCGCCCCAAAGCACTCACGGGTTTTGAGGTCGCCTGACCCCGGTGGGGGAATTCGAGCAAGATCTACAGTGTGGCACTTGTCACATTCCGTCATTGGGGGCAGAGTCGGTGCGGTACTGGCCCCGCTAGGCGGAAGAGGTGTTCGCCCATGGCCTCGACGACGACCGAACTGGCCGATCTCCAGCGCGTCCTGGCGCAGCTCCGCAGCAGCGTCGGCGCGCTGCGGTCGCGCTACGGCGACGCCCCGGCCGTGCGCCGGATCCACAACGATGTGGAGCGACTGGACATAGACATCGCCGAACTCTCCGGCACCATGCCCACGCAGCGGCGCAGCACCGAGTCCGCCGAGGACGTGGTGATCGTGCCGGACACCCCCTACGACCCGTCGCTGTGGCGCGACGCCGACGACGAGGGGCTGGGCGGGCGGGCCCCGCACTAGGCCGCCACAGGCACTGCACGCCGCCAGTCGGCAGCCGCTCGCCTGTCCGCAGTGGACCGGCCCGGATGCGGGGGAGGAGCTCCCCCGCATCTCGCTTGATCGGGGGAATGCCACGACCGGGTTGCGCCGGTTGGGGGACTACCTGGGTCGAGGCCGTTGATCCACAATGAGCGACCTCAGGTGAGCACCGCCGGACGAACCTAGACAACGAGGTCTGCGAATGTCCGCACCACCTTCCGCCTCAGGACGGGCACGGATCTCCGTGCGAACCCTCCGCACCGACCGGTGGTGGCTGCCGCCGCTGGTCACCTTCCTCGGGCTGCTGGCCTTCGTGGTCTACGGCCTGATCCGCACCTTCATGAACCAGTGGTACTGGGTTCCCGAGTACCACTACCTGGCGCCGTTCTACTCGCCCTGCCTGTCCACGGCGTGCGTGCCCGGCTCCAGCCACTGGGGGCAGCCGGCGCCGGACCTGGGGCCGTTCGTGCCGCCGCCGATCTTCGTGCTGCCGTTCGTCCTCGGCTTCCGGCTGACCTGCTACTACTACCGGAAGGCCTACTACCGGTCGTTCTGGGCGTCGCCGCCCGCCTGCGCGGTCACCGAACCGCACCGCCGCTACTCCGGCGAGACCCGGTTCCCGCTGATCATGCAGAACGTGCACCGCTACTTCTTCTACGCGGCGCTGGTGGTGGCCGCGGTGCTCACCTACGACACGGTGATCGCCTTCCGGGGCGCCGACGGCGGCTTCGGCATCGGGCTGGGCACGCTGCTGATGGTGGCCAACGTGGTGCTGCTGTGGTCGTACACGCTGTCCTGCCACTCCTGCCGGCACCTGATCGGCGGCCGCATCAACCACTTCTCCAAGCACCCGGTGCGCTACTGGTTCTGGACCAAGGTGACCTGGCTCAACGGCAAGCACATGCTGCTGGCCTGGTCGTCGCTGGTGTCGGTGGCCCTGGTCGACCTCTACGTGCTGCTGGTCGCCAGCGGCGCGTTCCCGGATCCCAGATTGTTCAACTAGCGGGCGCCGCCCCTGAGAACCCGCGGCGGTGCCCGCTGAGTCCCACACCGCAAGCGGCTGCCGCCGCTTGTGAAGCAGAAGGAAGTCGATGGTGGAGATCGAACGGCACGAGTACGACGTCGTCGTGATCGGCGCCGGCGGCGCCGGTCTGCGCGCGGCGATCGAGGCGCGCTCCCAGGGCCTGCGCACGGCCGTGGTGTGCAAGTCGTTGTTCGGCAAGGCGCACACCGTGATGGCCGAGGGCGGCATCGCCGCCTCGATGGGCAACGTCAACTCCCGCGACGACTGGCAGGTGCACTTCCGCGACACCATGCGCGGCGGGAAGTTCCTGAACAACTGGCGGATGGCGGAGCTGCACGCCAAGGAGGCACCGCAGCGGGTCTGGGAGCTGGAGACCTACGGCGCGCTGTTCGACCGCACCCCGGACGGCCGGATCAGCCAGCGCAACTTCGGCGGCCACGAGTACCCGCGGCTGGCGCACGTCGGCGACCGCACCGGCCTGGAGCTGATCCGCACGCTGCAGCAGAAGATCGTGTCGCTGCAGCAGGAGGACCACGCCGAGCACGGCGACTACGAGGCCCGCATCAAGGTCTTCCAGGAGTGCACGGTCACCGAGCTGCTGAAGGATTCCGCGCGGATCTCCGGGGCCTTCGGGTACTGGCGGGAGTCCGGCCGGTTCGTGCTGTTCCAGGCGCCGGTGGTCATCCTCGCCACCGGCGGCATCGGCAAGTCGTTCAAGGTGACCTCGAACTCCTGGGAGTACACCGGCGACGGGAACGCGCTGGCGCTGCGGGCCGGGGCGTCGCTGATCAACATGGAGTTCGTGCAGTTCCACCCGACGGGCATGGTCTGGCCGCCGAGCGTGAAGGGCATCCTGGTCACCGAGTCGGTGCGCGGCGACGGCGGAGTGCTGCGCAACTCCGAGGGCCGCCGGTTCATGTTCGACTACATCCCCGAGGTCTTCAAGGACAACTACGCGGACAACGAGGCCGAGGCCGACCGCTGGTACGACGACCCGGACAACAACCGCCGCCCGCCGGAGCTGCTGCCGCGCGACGAGGTGGCGCGCGCGATCAACAACGAGGTGAAGGAGGGCCGCGGCTCGCAGCACGGCGGGGTGTTCCTCGACGTGGCGACCCGGCTGCCCGCGGAGCAGATCACCCGGCGGCTGCCGTCGATGTACCACCAGTTCAAGGAACTCGCCGATGTGGACATCACCGCGGAGTCCATGGAGGTGGGGCCGACCTGCCACTACGTGATGGGCGGCGTGGAGGTGGACCCGGACACTGCGGCGTCCCGGGTGCCGGGCCTGTTCGCGGCCGGCGAGGTGGCCGGCGGGATGCACGGCTCCAACCGGCTGGGCGGGAACTCGCTGTCCGATCTGCTGGTCTTCGGCCGCCGCGCGGGTGCGGGCGCCGCCGAGTACATCGCGGGTCTCGAAGATCGCCCGGCGATCGCGGAGTCCGATGTGGACGCCGCGGCGCGGCGCGCGCAGGACCCGTTCGCCTCCGCGGCCTCGCCGAACGCGGAGAATCCCTATGCGCTGCACGCCGAACTGCAGCAGACGATGAACGACCTGGTCGGGATCATCCGCAAGGGCACGGAGATGCGGCAGGCCCTGGAGCGGCTGCGGGACCTCCGAGCGCGCGCCGAGCACCTCGCGGTGGAGGGCAACCGGCAGTTCAACCCGGGCTGGCACCTGGCCCTCGACCTGCGGAACATGCTGCTGGTCAGCGAATGCGTGGCGCGCGCCGCGCTGCTGCGCACCGAGAGCCGCGGCGGCCACACCCGCGACGACCACCCGGGGATGGACGCGAACTGGCGGCGCAAGCTGCTGGTCTGCAGCGTCGGCCACGAGCGGATCGAGGTCGTCGAGCAGCCGCAGGCGCCGATGCGCGAGGACCTGCTGACGCTGTTCAAGGTCGAGGAGCTGCGCAAGTACTACACCGAGGAAGAACTGGCGGACGTCCAGGTGAAGGGGCTGTAGATGGGTTACCAGGCGCACTTCCGGGTGTGGCGCGGTCCGTCCGACGGGGCGCTTCGCGACTACACCGTCGAGGTCAACGAGGGTGAGGTCGTGCTCGACATCATCCACCGGTTGCAGGCCACCCAGTGCCCGGACATGGCGGTGCGGTGGAACTGCAAGGCGGGCAAGTGCGGCTCGTGCTCGGCGGAGATCAACGGCCGGCCCCGGTTGATGTGCATGACCCGGATGTCGACGTTCGAGCGCTCCGAGACGATCACGGTCACGCCGATGCGGACGTTCCCGCTGATCAAGGACCTGGTCTGCGACGTGTCCTACAACTACACCAAGGCCCGCGAGGTGCCGGCGTTCGCGCCGCCGGAGGGGCTGGAGCCGGGCGAGTACCGGATGCAGCAGGTGGACGTGCAGCGCTCCCAGGAGTTCCGCAAGTGCATCGAATGCTTCCTGTGCCAGAACACCTGCCACGTCATCCGCGACCACGACGACAACAAGCAGGCGTTCTCCGGGCCCCGCTTCCTGATGCGGGTGGCGGAGCTGGAGATGCACCCGCTGGACGCGGCCGAGAACCGCCCAGAAGAAGCGCGCGGCGAGCACGGCCTCGGCCTGTGCAACATCACGAAGTGCTGCACGGACGTCTGCCCGGAGAACATCCAGATCACGGACAACGCGCTGATCCCGCTGAAGGAGCGGGTGGCGGACCGCCGCTACGACCCGATCCTCCGCCTCTTCCGCCGCACGAAGGACTGAGCGCCTCCATTCCGGGGCGAGAGCCTCGTTCGTCGGAACTCGCCGGTCGAACGCGGCTCTCGCCTCTCCGTGCTGTCCGGAAGGCCGCTCAACGCAAGTATGTCGTTTGTGCGTAGTCGTCGTCGAAATCCTCGGAGTGCGTTGCGGATTCGCGATTCGACGGGAGCTTCGCCGACTCTCGTTCCTGCGGTGCGGTTCCGGCCAGCTCGAACAACTGGCGGAAGCTGCGGGCCTCCCCGATAGCGGGGCGCAGCGCTTCCAACTGCATGTTCGCGGCTTCTGCCGTCGCTGACTGGATTGCTGCCAGCAGCTGCCCGGACAAGGCAGCGGCGTCGTACCGTCTGATTGCGAGCGGGGATATCGTCAGGTCGACGACGTGTCCGGTCGCCATGGCGCGCACCTCCACTTCGCCATCGCAGGCCTGGACCGTGGCGATCTTGTTGCGGATCTCCTCGGCGATCGCCTCGATCTGGTCGCTGTGCTCGCCGAAGCGCTGTTCGTCGTGGTTCATCTGCGTTTCCTCTGCGTGCTGGTGGCCGACCGGACTTACTTCGCCCGGCCCTGCTGGTTGGCCGAGTAGAAGTCGATCGAGCCGAGACTCACTCCGACGAACTCGGGGGAGGCGGGCGGCAATACGTCCTGCAAGCTCTTCTTCTCGGAGAGCTCCCCGAACTCCTTGAGCTTGGCCTCCAGTTCCAGCAGCTTCTTCTTCCGCTTGGCGCCGATCGTGACGAGTGTGCCGATCAGCGTGGTGAGCGCAGCGACGATCGCTGCCACCACGAGCGGTACCCAAACCTCGGCGGTGATCGCCGCGAATGCGTTGGCCGCGGCCGCGCCGCCGATGGCGCCGAAGATCGCGCCGAGCACTCCCATGGTTGCGACGCCGATTGCCTCGCCGGTGTCGAACTTCGCGTCTTCGAGCGCTTTCTTGATGTCGACAAGCGCTTCCGCGATCTGCTCGGCCGCGCTGCGCTGGTTGTCGATCACTTCCAGGAGCTCGGTGAGGTAGTCGTGAAACGCGGTCGCGCTCTGGCCACGCCACATGCTCATCGCGCGTTCGCTGTTGCGGTCCAGCTCATCGCGGTGTTCGTCGATGAGCTCGGCGACTTTCTTCCACTCTTCGGCCCGGGTTTCGAGTTCTCCGGGCTCTGGTGAGAGGAGCTTGATCGCTTCAGGTGCGGGATCCTTGACGCCGACCGTGTTGGCGGCCGCCGTGAGCAGGGGCAGTCCGGACTGATTGGTCAATGCGAGCAGCGCTGAAACGTCGGTCATCGTGGTTTCCTCGGGACGCCGGTGCCGGGCAGGGAGTTAGTTGATGATCTTTTCCTGGAGTTTCACCTGGTGGTCCGCGATGTCGACCACCGCATCCGCGACCTTCCGCACCTGATCGCCCGTCTTGCTGACAGCGGCCTGCAACGAGCTGCGAACCTGGTCGTAAGTGCGGGAAACGAGCTGGCTGACTTCCTCATCGCCGAAAGCGGCGTGGGAAATCCGCAGGGTTTCCACCTTCTTCGCCGCATCCGCCAGGTCTTCGCCCACGAATCGGATGTTCTTGGTGCCCAGCGATCTCAGATCCTCGATGTCCTGGATCCACAGGTTCGACGCGTTCATATCGGCATCCCGATGCTCTTGGGGTACGCAAGCTCGTGACCACGCCCAGCCGCACCAGGCGTGTTGGTCAACGAGGAGGAGCTGCGTCCGCTGATGGCTCTACCGCCAACCTCCGTGGCGGTTGGCGACCATATTGCCCGGGACGGGCGAAACTGATCAACTGCGGTTCGGGTCTAATGATCATCGACTGCGGAGTGGCGGCGCGCCGGACACCGTCGCGCTAGGAAACTCGGGGAGCGGGTGTACTTCGACGGAAGCGAGGACACCGACGCGATGCTCCGAACCTTCCAGCGTCTCATAACACCGGGTGGTTCAAGAGCAGTTACAGCTCCAACGACAGCGACAACTGTGTTGAGGTTCGGATCATCGCTGATGACGAGTGGTTAAAGAGCAGCTACAGCGGTGGCGGTAATGATCACTGCGTTGAGGTCAAGCTTGGGCGCGGCGTTGTGGGGGTTCGGGATTCGAAGGACCGGAGCGGGCCCGCGCTGTGGGGCGGGGCGGCTGGCTGGGGCTCGTTCGTCGGGCGTGTCAAGGCCGGGGGCTTCGACGCCGCCGCCGGGTAGCGCCGGGGTCGTGAGTGCGTAGCAGGGCTCCAGCCCGGTTACGCACTCACGACTCCCTCAGCGGGTCAGATGCCGAACGGGGCCGGGTACCGGACCTTGCCGCCGGGGATCTCGGCTTCCGGGTCGAGCGGGAGGGCCATCATGGCCTCGTCCGGGACCTCGATCGTCAGGCCGATCCCGAACTCCGATGCCCGCCTGAACCCGAAGCGCGGGTAGTACTCGGGGTGCCCGAGCACCAGGACCAGCTTCTCGCCCATCGCGCGCGCCGCTTCCAGCCCGGCCCGGATCGTCGCCGAGCCGGCTCCGGTGCGCTGGTAGCGCTGCAGCACCGCGCATGGGCCGAGCGTCAGGGCCGGGAAGCCGTCGACGTGGCTGCGGGTGAGCAGCGAGTGGCCGACCACCTCGCCGTTCGCGTCCTCGGCCACGATGGACAGGCCGTCGATCCACGCCGGGTCCTCGCGCAGCGCCTCGATCAGGTCCGCCTCCAAGGCGGTCGGGAAGGCGTCGAGGTTGACCGCGCGGATCGCGGGGATGTCGGCTTCGGTCTCCGGTCGGGTGGTCCACATCTCGGTGCTCTCCTCGTGATTCGGGCGCAGTACGTAGCCGGTGTAGCGGTAGTCGCGGCCGTGCGCCCGGCGGATTTCGATCTCGGACCGGGTGGCCGCGACCGCTTCCCGCATCCCGGGCGCGGTCAGGTCGGCCGCCGCGATGCGCTCGGCCAGCGGGGTGTAGTACTCGTCGAACCAGTCCGTCCCCGGCAGGTGGTAGATCGCGGACACCTCGTATCCGGCCCGGACCGCGGCGGACGTGTTGGCCTCGGTCGTGCGCAGCGCGTAGTGCGAGTCCCAGAACGCCCGGGCTTCGGGAGCCGGATCGGCGGTCGCCCACTCGCACTCGGTGACGACCAGCACGCCGCCCGGGGCGAGCAGTCGCCGCCAGGACGCCAGCGCGGTGTCGAAACCGATGTTGTAGGCCGAACCTTCGGCCCAGACCAGTTCGAAACTCCGGTCCGGGTAAGGCAATTCCGCCATCGTTCGCACGTCGGTGTCGATCGCATCGCCCATCCCGCTCGCCTCCGCGGCGGCGCGCAACTCCGCCAGGAACGGCTGGTGCAGGTCGACGGCGGTGACCCGGGCGCCGGCCTCGGCGGCCAGCAGCAGGGACGCCCGTCCCGGCCCGCAGCCGATGTCGAGCGCCCGAGGTGCCTCGGGAGGTGCGGCGAGTTCGAGCAGGCGCCGGGTGGTCGCGTCGGATCCGGGCCCCTGCCGGGGCAGGCCGTGGTGCAACGCGAAGAACGCGTCGCGCACGGCATCGCGGTCCGCGGCGTGCGAACTGTTGTCGTTCACAGCGGTTTTCTCCGTGGTCGTGGATGTTCGATCCGGTCGGTCAGCGGTCATTTCCTGCCCCGGAACCGGTAGTTGGCGCGCAGATGCCGGGTGATGGCCTTCTTGCGGTCGTCGCGTTCGGCGCGCAGCCGGGCGTCCGCGCGGGACGCCGCCCAGGCGTTCTCCCGCTGGAGCTTGCGGTAGCTGTCGAGCCGGCGGGCGCTGAGCTCGCCTGCGGCGATCGCGGCCTGGACCGCGCAGCCGGGTTCGGTGTCGTGGCCGCAGTCCGCGAACCGGCAACCGCCGGCGAGCTCCTCGATCTCGGCGAAGACCCGTTCCAGCCCCTCGTCCGCGTCGAACAGCCCGATGCCGCGCAGGCCGGGGGTGTCGATGAGCACCCCGCCGCCCGGCAGCGGGATCAGCTCGCGGCGCACCGTGGTGTGCCGCCCCTTGCCGTCCTGCTCCCTGATGGCGCCGGTGGCCAGCCGGTCGGCGCCGAGCAGGGCGTTGGCCAACGTGGACTTGCCCGCCCCGGACCGGCCGAGCAGCACGACCGTCCCGGTCAGCAGGCCGCTGAGCCGGTCGATGCCTTCGCCGGTGACGACGCTGGTGGCGACGGTCTCGGCACCGGGCGCCAGCAGCGCGAGCTCGGCGATCAGTCGCTCGGGGTCGTCGGCCTGGTCCACCTTGGTCGCGACGACGACCGGTACCGCGCCGCTCTCCCAAGCCAGCGCGAGCAGGCGCTCGATCCGGCCGGGGCTCGGTCGCTCCACCGCCGGAACGACCACCGCCGCGGTGTCGACGTTGGCCGCCAGCACCTGCCCGTGCGACGAACGCGACGCGCTCGACCGCACGATGGCGCTGCGCCGGGGGAGCAGGACCGCCAGCCGCGGATCTGCGCCCGGGCGCACGGCGGCCCAGTCGCCGGTGCACGGCGCCTCGAGCGGATCGGCCGGAGTCGGGGACGTACCGACGCGCCCGGTCCGTCGGCGGTGATGACGTCGCAGCTGCCGCGGTCGACGCCGGTGACGCGCGCCGGGATCAGACCGGCCGCTCGGTGCTCGGAGAAGGACTGGTCGAGCGTCTCGTCCCAGCCGAAGGAAGCGAGATCGCCTGGATGTGCGGAAGTGTTGTGTGACAACGGAGGGAACTCCTGGTGATGGGAGTCCCGGTGGAGGCGCGCGCAGACACGTCCGCAACGCGGGCGGACCTGTCAGCGAAGACGGCGCATCAGACCGGGACTCGGGACGTGAGAACGGTCCGGGCGCTGCGTGCAGCAGCGATCACCAGGGCAACCATTGAATCTCACCTCCCGTTCCACCTGCGTCGTCGAGCACGAACGGACCCAAGGCTAGCAGGACCGGATTCCCGGGAGCACGTGATTTTTCGCACCGCCGCGGCAGCCGGGCGCGGGCGGGTCGGCCCGACTTCGCGCCGGTCGGGCGATTCTCCGCTATTCCTCCGCTGTTCACCGCGCGTTACCCGGAATTCACGAGGATTCGCAGTGTTTCCCGTTTGGGAATTGTGGGAATTATCCTCAGTCGCGTTGTGTAACGGCGGCCCTCTTGTCGAAACCCCTGTTCGGGGTGCCCTTCTGGTGATCTGTCCATCCTCAGTGGACACCAGTGGTGGAGGTGGCGGGTTTTTGCCATGGTCCTGGTGGGTTCTGGGGCGGCGGTTAGGTTCGACCGCAACCAAGTTGATTTCGGATCTTTACCCGAGCAGTGCGGGGGAGTGGCGGAGGTAGGTCATGCGGAAGGCGCCCGTCGGGCCCCGACAGCGGCGGCGTCACCGCACCGGCCGGATCGTCCCGCCACCGGAACACCCCCGGCCTGCCGCGACTTCGCGGCAGGGCTCATCGGCGGCCGGGCGTCGGCGGACCCCGAGGCGATGTCCGGCCGCCGCCAGCCCCTGATCCCTTGCAGGTACCGGTCAACGCAGACCGCTGGAAATGAGAGTTCCCAACGGTTCCTGGTCATCCGGCGATCCACTGTGGATTTCCGGTGGCCGCGTCGTCCTGGCGCTGGCGGCCAGAGGAAGTGCGGCGAACGTGCAGCAGATTCTCGTGGCATTCGACGGATTCGTACCAGTGGTCACCGTTCTGCTCCCGGTCGCCGTGGCGGCGGCGCTCGGATCGGCATTGGTGCGCAACTACCTGACGGAAAGATCTGTGCGGTGGGGCCCGCTGATCGACGGCGTGCTGGTCCTCTCGGTGCTCTGCGTGGCATACCTCGTCTTCACGCCCCAGCGGCCGGCGGCCGAACCGGTCCGGCCGGACCTGGGGAAGGACGTGTCGATGGCGCTGGCCGCCGACCCCGGCGACTCGCTGCCCTGGGTGCAGCTGGCCGGGAACCTCGTCCTGCTGCTGCCGCTCGGCGTGCTGGTGCCGCAGCGGGTCCGGTGGTTCGACAGCATCGTCAAGATCGCGTTCGGCGGGCTGGTGCTGGCCTGCTCGATAGAGCTGGTCCAGTTCCTGGCCGTCACCGGCCGGGTGGCGTCCACCGACGACGTCGTGTGCAACACGATCGGCGCGACGGTCGGCGGCATCCTGGTCCGCGCGCCGAGCTGGATCGCCGCGGCGATGCCCGGCCGCCCGCAGCACAGCGCGACGGGCCGCGACGACCAGACCGTCTGGCTGCTGATCGCCAAGGTCGAGCGGGAGCGGCAGCGCGAGCTCGCGGCGCCGTTCCGGCGGCGGGTGGGCCCGCTGGTCGGCGAGCAGCGCTCGCGTTGAGACTCCGGTGGCCGGGGCCGCCTTCCGCGTCAGACAACCCGGCCACCGGTCCCAACCGTTCGGGACCGCGCGTGCCTTGCGCTGCTACGGCGGCACAAAGCACGCGCGGCATCAGCCCTGGAGCTTCTGGTGGCGCTCGCTCAGGGAGCGGCCCAGTCCGGTGACTTCCTGCTCCAGCTGCGGGATGAGGCGGCGCAGGATGGGGAGCATGAGCCGCTCCGCGAGTCGCGAGGACGGCACGTTGCGGAGCCAGTGCATCACCATGATCGCCCGCGGCACGTAGACGCGGCGGGCGCGGCGCTCGACACCGTCGGCGAAGGCCTTGCCGCAGTCCTCGACGCTGGTGGTCGCCCGCATCGGCCACGGCAGCCGCTTGCGCATCGCTTCGAAGGTGCGCAGGTCCTTCGCGACGTCGCGCACCATGTCGGTGTCGATCCACGACGGGTGCGCGCTGCCCACCGCCACGCCGAGGTGCGCCACCTCCGAATGGATCGCGCTGGCCAGCGCCTCCGAACCCGCTTTGCTCGCGGTGTAGGCGGCCATGCCGCCGGTCGGGCTGAACGCCGACAGCGACGAGACCACCAGCAGGTAACCGCGGCGGTCGATCAGGTGCGGCAGGGTGGCGCGGGCGGTGTGGAAGACGCCGTTGAGGTTGACGTCGACGGCCTTGACGAACGCGCGCGGATCGGAGTGGCGGACCGTGCCGATCGGCGCGATCCCGGCGTTGGCGATGACCACGTCGAGGCGGCCGAGCTGCTCGACGGCGGCGGCCACGGCGGCCTCGATCGAGTCGGGGTCGGTCACGTCGGCCTCGGCCCAGAAGTGGCCGTCGCCCAGTTCCGCGGCCACGGCGGCGAGCTCGTCGGGCTCCAGGCCGACCAGGGCGAGCCGGGCACCGCGCCGGGCCAGCTCCCGCGCGGTCTGCGCGCCGATCCCGCGCGCGGCGCCGGTGATCAGGACGACTTTCCCGGACACGTTCGGCATGAGCACTCCCTAGGTTCGTGCGGCCAGCGAGCTATCTACTGATCAGTAGGCTACTCATAGTAGGTTCTGGTCGCGGGGAGCGGAAGAGAAAGCGCCGAACTGGCCCGCGGCAGCCGGTCGCACACCGCGCCGATCTGCTGGTGGGCGGAGTTCCTGCTGGTCCGGGCGTCGTTTGGGCGGCGAAACCCGCCGAGTCGGGCCAGCGCGAGCCGGACTCCGAGCAATGACGTCTCGATGTGATCTTCGCGCCGTTTTCGCGCGAAAACGGCGCCCTGCACCAAGCGACCTCGCCGCTGAGCGGACGGAAATCCGCCCGCGTCGCACCCGAACTCCTAGGACGGGGACGCGTCGAAGATCACTGGCGGCGCGGCGGAGATACACCTGATCGGGCTAAGCGTGAAGGGCGTCTTCGGCCGGTGCGGACCGGCTGGAGACGCCATTCGGCTCCGCGGAGGAAAAAGAGAAGGGCGCCTCCCGCCGGTTGCCCGGCGGAAGGCGCCCTCCGCGTCTTCGAGTCGCGTCAGCTCAAGGCGTTGAGCTTCGTGACGGTCTGCTGCTCCTCGGCGACGAGCTCCTCGGCCAGCTGGCGCATCTGCTGAGCGGAGCCTTCCTCCTGCTCGGTGCGGGCCAGCTTCCCGGCGCCCTGCTGCAGCGACAGCATCGCCTGCTTCCACTGCTGGTCGAACTGCGCGCCGGACAGCTTCGAGATCTGCTGCAGCTGCTGGTCGGTCTGCAGACCCGCGTCGGCGGAGTCGCCGGCCTCGTCCTCCGGGGAGCTGCCGGACTGCTGGCCGGCAGCGGAGTTCAGGAACGCGGTCAGCTGGTCGACCTGCGGCTGAGCCGCCTGCTTGAACTCCGCGGCGAGGGCCTTGACCTCGGCGCTCTGCGCGGTGGTGCCGGCCAGCTCGGCGAGGTTCACGACCTGCTGCCGGTTGGCGAGCAGCTGCTGCGCGAACTCGCGGTCCGTCGCGGTGTGCTCGCCGGCCGGGGCGTGCCCCTGCCCGGCGTGCTGCTGCGCGGTCGCGGGCGGCGGCGTGCCCGGGGCCGGGGGCTGGTCGCTGGGTTCCTCGCTCGGCGTGCAGCCCGCGAGTGCGAGACCGCCGGCCAGCACGGCGCCGATGATCGTGCTCCTCCGCACGTGCTTCCCCTCCAGGATCTGGTGGACGTCGTCCCAGGGCGGCCCGTTGATCGCTAGCTGCTGATCACAGCTGGGCTGCCGGACCTTTTGCCCCGTAGGCTAACCGGCGCCCCGCGGGCGCGTGCGGCCGACGTCGCCGGGAACCGCCCGCCGTGCGCGTGCTGTCGAGTTGATCTCACTACGCGTGACTGGGCACGTCGCAATGAATAGGGTGGCTACGGCCCGGCCGAAATGCGGCCGGACGCCCGGACTAGTATCCGCAGTCGGCAGGCATCGCGACTGACGTGTGCTGCAGGGGTCCTGCAGGGTGTCGCATGCTGTCAACCGACCCAACCGGGTCGGGCGAGCCCTAGTCGGGTTCGAAGAGGCTTCAAAGGGAGTGCAGGAGGCACCGTGACGGCCGTCGCGCCACAGCCGATCGCCACGCGCCCCTATCCGGTGCGCAAAACGGTCAAGGGGTCATTCCTGGCGCGGATGTTCCGCACCACGGACCACAAGCAAATCGGCATCCTCTACCTGGTCACGTCGATGGCGTTCTTCCTGGTCGGCGGCCTGATGGCGATGCTGATCCGCGGTGAGCTCGCCGTCCCGGGGATGCAGTTCCTCTCGCAGGAGCAGTACAACCAGCTGTTCACCATGCACGGCACGATCATGCTGCTGCTGTACGCGACGCCGATCCTGTTCGGCTTCGCGAACTACGTGCTGCCGCTGCAGATCGGTTCGCCGGACGTCGCGTTCCCGCGGTTGAACGCCCTCGGCTACTGGCTGTACCTGTTCGGCGGCCTGATGGTCGTCAGCGGCTTCCTGCTGCCGGGTGGCGCCGCCGACTTCGGCTGGTTCGCCTACACCCCGCTGTCGGACGCCCTGCACTCGCCGGGTCACGGCGCGGACATGTGGATCGCCGGCCTGGCGGTCTCCGGTCTGGGCACCATCCTCGGTGCGGTCAACATGCTGACCACCGTGGTCTGCCTGCGCGCGCCCGGCATGACGATGTTCCGGATGCCGATCTTCACCTGGAACATCATGGTCACCAGCCTGCTGATCCTGATGGCGTTCCCGATCCTGACCGCGGCGCTGCTGGGCCTGATGGCCGACCGCCACCTCGGTGCGCACGTGTTCGACCCGGCCAACGGCGGCGTGATCCTCTGGCAGCACCTGTTCTGGTTCTTCGGCCACCCCGAGGTCTACATCGTCGCGCTGCCGTTCTTCGGCATCGTCTCGGAGATCTTCCCGGTGTTCAGCCGCAAGCCGCTGTTCGGCTACACCGGTCTGGTGCTGGCCACGCTGGGCATCGCGGCCCTGTCGGTCGTCGTGTGGGCGCACCACATGTACGCCACCGGCGCGGTGCTGCTGCCGTTCTTCGCGTTCACCACGTTCCTGATCGCGGTCCCGACCGGTGTGAAGTTCTTCAACTGGATCGGCACCATGTGGAAGGGGCAGCTGACCTTCGAGACGCCGATGATCTTCAGCGTCGGCTTCCTGGTCACCTTCCTCTTCGGCGGTCTCACCGGTGTCCTGCTGGCCATGCCGCCGGTCGACTTCCACGTCTCGGACACCTACTTCGTGGTGGCCCACTTCCACTACGTGCTCTACGGCACGATCGTGTTCGCCACCTTCGCCGGCATCTACTTCTGGTTCCCGAAGATCACCGGCCGGATGATGGACGAGCGGCTGGGCAAGCTGCACTTCTGGCTGACCTTCATCGGCTTCCACGGCACGTTCCTGGTGCAGCACTGGCTGGGCAACGAGGGCATGCCGCGTCGGTACGCCGACTACCTGGAGTCCGACGGCTTCACCATGCTGAACACGATCTCGACGATCGGCGCGTTCATCCTGGGCGCCTCGATGCTGCCGTTCCTCTACAACGTGTTCAAGAGCTACCGCTACGGCGAGGTCGTCACGGTCGACGACCCGTGGGGCTACGGCAACTCCCTGGAGTGGGCGACGTCCTGCCCGCCGCCGCGGCACAACTTCACCGAGCTGCCCCGGATCCGTTCCGAGCGGCCGGCGTTCGAGCTGCACTACCCGCACATCTCGGAGCGGATGCGGCTGGAGGCGCACCTCAGCCTCACCGGCAAGACCCTCGCCCACAAGCACGAGGAGAAGCCGGCGGTCGGTACGTCGGACGACGCGGAGAAGTGACCTGCGCGCTAGCCCCGCACGGCGAAACTGTGCCAGGGTAGGGCTAGCTCGACGATGAGCCCCGGCGGGCGTGCCTGCCGGGGCTCAACGTTTGATCTGGGGCCGAGAGAGGAAGTACCGCAGCCGTGAACGCGACCACCGTGCTGATCACCGTGACCGGGAAGGACAAGCCGGGGGTCACCTCCGTGCTGTTCGCCGCGCTGACGCGGCACGGCGTGGACATCGTCGACGTGGAGCAGGTGGTGATCCGCGGTCGGCTGGTGCTCGGTGTGCTCGTGTCCACCGAGCGCGACCCGGAGCAGCTGCAGGAGGCCGTCGAGCAGGCGATGGCCACCGTCGGCATGACCGTCGACGTGGCGATCGGCACCGAGGACGGCGGCGCCGCGAAGCTCGGCTCGACGCACGTCGTGGTGGTGCTCGGGCAGCCGGTGACCGCCCGGAACTTCAGCGACGTCGCGCGCGGCCTCGCCGAGCTCGACGTGAACATCGACTCCATCCGCCGCGTCGCCGACTACCCGGTGACCGGGCTGGAGCTGCAGGTCAGCGCCCCGGACAACGGCGAGGGCTCGGACGACGCGCTGACCTCGGCGGTGGCTGACCTGGCCGCGCGCACCGGTGTGGACCTGGCCGTCGAGCGCACCGGGCTGGCCCGCCGGGCCAAGCGGCTGGTGGTGTTCGACGTGGACTCCACGCTGATCCAGGGCGAGGTCATCGAGATGCTGGCCGCGCGGGCCGGCTGCGAGCAGGAGGTCCGCGAGGTCACCGAGCGGGCCATGCGCGGCGAGCTGGACTTCGCCGAGTCGCTCCGGCAGCGGGTCGCGGTGCTGGAAGGCCTGCCCGCGTCGGTGCTCGACGACGTCGCCGCGGAGCTCGAACTCACCCGCGGCGCCCGCACCACCATCCGCACGCTGCGCCGCCTGGGCTTCCACACCGGCGTCGTGTCCGGCGGGTTCACCCAGATCATCGACCAGCTGGTGGACGAGCTGGGGCTGGACTTCAGCGCCGCGAACGAGCTGGAGATCGTGGACGGCAAGCTCACCGGCCGCGTGATCGGGGAGATCGTGGACCGGGCCGGCAAGGCCAAGGCGCTGCGCCGGTTCGCCGAGTCGTTCGGGGTGCCCGCGGCGCAGTGCGTGGCGGTCGGCGACGGCGCCAACGACATCGACATGCTCTCCGCCGCCGGGCTCGGCGTGGCGTTCAACGCCAAGCCCGCGCTGCGGGAGGTCGCCGACACCGCGCTGTCGTACCCGTTCCTGGACACCGTGCTGTTCGTGCTCGGCGTCACCCGCGCCGAGATCGAGGCCGCGGACACCGAGGACGGCGTGCTGCGGCGGGTGCCGCTGGACGTGTGACGTCGGCGGCCGCGCGGAATACCGGTGGCGCGGGATCGGATAATCCAGGTGTGTCTGATTCCCACTCCGTGTTGGATCCGCTGATCGCCCGGTACGCCTCGTGGCTGGCACTGCCGGAGGCGGCCACCGCCGACACCTCGGACGAGGACCCGGAGAACGTGGTCCTGATGCCGATGGTGCTGCGGATCGAGCGCCGCGAGCCGCCGGACCGCACGGCGCTGCTGGAGGCGGCCGCCGCGGCGGCGATCGAGGTGTGCCTCGATGAGCGCTGCAAGCCGGGCGGCGAGTGGCACGAGGCCATGCACACCTGGATCTCCGGGCGCATCCGCAAGGTGGCGCGGCGGGCGCGAGGCGTGCACTGGGAAGCGGTGCAGTCGCTGCCCGGGCGCACGGTGCGCGTCGGCAATGCCGAGGCGCGGGCGTTCCTGCCGATGCGGGTGGCGGACATGCCCAAGGAGCTCAGCCGCCTGCAGATCTCCGGCAGCGAGCTGGAGGCGGACGACCCGGGCGCGCCGTTGCCGGGGGTGCCGACGCTGTGGCTGAACCCGGACGTGCCGATGAGCGCCGGGAAGTCCGCGGCGCAGGTGGGGCACGCGACGATGATCCTGGCCTCGTTGCTGCACGGGGCGGGTCTGGACGCCGAGCTGGAGGGCTGGGCGGCGGACGGGTTCCGCTGCTCGGTCCGGCGGGCCGACGCGGCGACCTGGGCACGCCTGCACCCGCGCGACGATCCGGAGACGGCCTGGCGGCAGGCACGGGTGGGCATGGTGCGCGACGCGGGCTTCACCGAGGTGGATCCGGGCACCGTCACGGTCCTCGCCCAGTGGAACTGATCCGCGAGAGGTCACGTTTCAGCTGGATCTCGTGAGCAGCGGAAACGGGCCTGGACATAGGCCGGGCCCGAGAATGTTTTGCAATCTTTCGATTGCTAGGTCTTTGGCGGCCTGATGGTCGTCAAGGCCACTGCATCCTCGGGCCGGTCGCCGGGTTTCCCCGGTAACGACCAGTATGCCCAGCATCCGGGCCGCGACGGCAGAGGCTAAAGTCCCGGTTCCGCGGGTCGGAGGCGCCCGCTGATCAGGATCCAGGCGCCGAGCACGGCGATCGGCGCCGTCATGACCACCGTGGTGACCTCCGCGCTGACCGCCCCTTCCAGAGCCATGCCGGTCAGCAGCGAGAGGACCATGTTGTTGCCGCCGTGCGCGAGGCTCGCCGTCCAGATGGTTCCGCTGCGGATCCGCAGCCAGCTCAGCACGACTTCCTGGAAGTAGAACGACACCGTCCAGAGCGGCAGGCCGATCAGCACGTTGTCGAACTCGATGTAGCCGAGGAAGGCCAACGGGTAGTGCCAGACCGCCCAGACGAGCCCTGTGACGGCGGTGGCCAGCTGCGGCCGGCCGGGGCACACGCGCAGCCGGAGGTAGCTGGTCCAGCCGAATTCCTCGCCCCAGTACAGCGGCGTGAGCACCGGCACGACGAGCAGCAGCGCCGGGATCAGCCACCAGGCGGGCAGCTCGTCCGGCCGCCACAGGCCGGTGGCGGCGGCGATCGCGAGGGCCCCGGCGGCCAGGGCGTACGGGACGAGCCAGGCGGCGACGTAGTGGCGCAGGTTGCCGCGCAGCCGCAGCCGGAGGCCGGCGTCGCCGAAGCCTTCCCGAGTCACCCACCGCCGCACGATGATCGCCGCGACGGCCGGCCCCATCGCGGCCGGTAGCTGTGCCAGCGGGCTCGCCAGCGAGAAGCCCAGCAGCGCCGCTGCGAACATGCCCGCCCACGAGATGCCGAAGGTGAGCAGGACGAACGCCAGAACACCCTGGCGCCGCGACGTTTTGGGCCGGTCTGCGGATCGGCTGAGTTGTGAGGTCGTCATGCCGCGAGCAGATCAGCGCGGCGGCGTCCCGGTCACTACGCGCAGTCGCCCGGTTCGGGGTATGGCTGGGCATACCTCGAAGACGGTGGCCAGTACCGCTGTTCGGGCCGCCGCGATCTGGTTGGCTTGCGGCCGTGCGACTTCGAACATGGCTGAAAACCCTGCGGCAGCACCGGGTTCTGCTCCTCGGGTGGGGTTCGCTGGGCTACGTCCTCGGCGCGATCCCGGTGGTGGCGGCGGTCGCCTTCCCGGGTCTGCTGTGGACCGCGGTGGTGGCGGCAGCGGTCAAGGGCGGATCGTCGCCGGGCGGGGTCCTGGTCGTCGTTGCCGTCGGCTGCGGGTTGTTCGCGGCGGGCGCCCCGCTGGTCGCGATGCCCCTGGCGAAGCTGGAGCGGTGGCGGCTGCGGCTCGTCGACCCCCGGCCGGTCAGCAGCGGCCACCGCGCCTCGACGGCCACCGGTGCCTGGCGTCGGCTGGGCGCCCGGTACCGGGAACCGGCGACCTGGCGGGAGGTCGCTTACGCCGTCCTGCTCGCCACCGCCGGTCCCGTGGCGCATGCGTTGGTGTTCGGGATCGCGTTCGTGCTGCTGATGCTGCTGATCAGCCCGCTGCTGACCATCGGCACAGCCGGGCCGGTGGCGGTTTTCCTCGGTACCGCAGCCACTTTCGAGGAAGCCCTCTGGTACGCGCTGCCCGCACTGGCCGCACTCCCGGTCGTGCCGTTGCTGCTCGGCCTGCTCGCCGCCGGGCATGCCGCGCTGGCCCGCGCGCTGTTGCACGACGGCCGGGAACGGCTGCGCACCGAGTTGGTCGAGGTGTCGCGGTCGAGGGCACGGCTGGTGGACGCCTTCGAGGTCGAGCGGCGGCGGATCGAGCGGGACCTGCACGACGGCGCGCAGCAGCGGTTGGTCGGCCTCACCCTGAAACTCGGCCTCGCCCGGCTGGACGTGCCGGCGGATTCCGCGGCGCATCAGAACGTTTCGGTCGCGCACGACGAGGCCAAGCAGCTCATGGCCGAGCTGCGCGAGCTGGTGCGCGGCATCCACCCGCGGGTGCTCACCGACCGGGGGCTGCCCGCCGCGCTCGGCGAACTCGCCGACCGCTGCCCGATTCCGGTGGCGCTGCACGCCGAGCTGCCGGACAGGTTTCCCGCGTACGTCGAGGCGACGGCGTACTTCGTGGTCGCCGAGGCGTTGACCAACATCGCCAAGCACAGCGCCGCCACGGCCGCGTCGGTGACGGTTCGGCAGGATGCCGGTGTGCTGGCGGTCGAGGTCGCCGACGACGGCCGCGGCGGCGCCGATCCCGTGCGCGGCACGGGGCTGACCGGGCTCGCGGACCGCGTCGCGGTGATCGACGGCAAGATGTTGTTGTCCAGCCCGGTCGGCGGCCCGACCCTGTTGCGCGTGGAGCTGCCGTGCCCCGTCCCATCCGAGTAGTGCTAGCCGAGGACGGCGTGCTGCTGCGGGAAGGCCTCGCCGGGCTGCTCGACAGGTTCGGCTTCGAGGTCGTCGCCGCGGTGGGCGACGCCGACGCGCTGACCACGGCCGTCGCCGAGCACGATCCCGACCTGGTGATCACCGACATCCGCATGCCGCCGGGCTTCACCGACGAGGGCCTGCGGGCCGCCGTGGAGCTGCGCCGCGCGAACCCGGGGCTCGCGGTGGTCGCGCTCAGCCAGTACGTCGAGCGCAGCTACGCGGCCGAACTGCTCGACTCGCACGGCGGCGAACGGGTCGGCTACCTGCTCAAGGACCGGGTGGTCGACGTCGAGGACTTCGCGGGCGTGCTGCGGCACGTGGTCGCGGGCGGCACGGTGGTCGACCCGCAGGTGGTGCGCCAACTGCTGAACCGGCAGCGCGATCCGCTTGCGGCGCTGTCGGTGCGGGAGCGCGAAGTCCTCGCCCTGGTGGCGGAGGGCCATTCCAACGGCGAGATCGCCAGGCGGCTGGTCGTCAGCGAGGCCGCCGTGGGAAAGCACGTCGGCAACATCCTCGCGAAGCTGAACCTGCCCCCGGCCGAGGACACCAACCGAAGGGTCCTCGCGGTGCTCGCCTACCTCCGGTCCTGAAGGGAGACCAACCTTGGCGGGGTCGGATGGGGGCCGAACCCGGGCCGTCCTACCTGTCGGCACGGACCAGGTCGCTGGGCGGGACGTCGCGAACCCGCTTGAAGGCGTTGCTGAAGGCGAAGCCGTCGGCGTACCCGACCTTCCGGGCCACTGAGGCGACGGTGGCCCCGGGCGCGCGGAGCATGTCGGCGGCGAGCGCCATCCGCCACTCGGTGAGGTAGCGAAGGGGCGGCTGGCCGACCAGCTCGGCGAAGCGCCGCGCGAACACAGCCCTCGACATCCCCGCTTCCGCGCCCAGTGCGGCGACGGTCCACGGATGGTCGGGCCGTTCGTGCATCAGGTGCAGAGCACGCCCGATCCGCGGGTCGGCGAGGGCGCGGTAGCCGGGTGGCGGCTCGGCCTCGGGTTGCGCGAACCACGACCGCAGCGCCCGGACCAGCAGCAGGTCCAGCAGCCGGTCGAGGATGACCTGCTGGCCCGGCTCCTCGCCGTCGATCTCGACGGCCAGCAGGTCGAGCAGCGGCGCGAACTCCGGGTCCCGCGGGATGACGGCCACCTCGGGCAGCGCGTCGAGCAGGCGCTCCGAAACGTCGCCGTGCAGCGGATATTCGGCGGTGACGAAGAGGTCGGACCCGTCGGCGCTGAACCCGTACGTGCGCGGTCCCAGCACGAGGTCGGGCCCGGCCGCGGCGGGGCCGTCCGAGGTCGTCCAGCAGCGTTCCGGGCCCTCGATCACCACCTGGGGCTCGGTGGTCGGCCGGTCGGCCACGGTGAACGGCCGCAGGCCGCGGACCAGGACGACGTCGCGCTCCTGGACGCGGACGGGCGTCGTACCGGCGCCGACGATCCAGGACTCGCCGCGCAGCATGGCGCCCAGCGCCAGCGGAGCGGGATCGCTGAACCGCACTGCCCACGGCGGCTCGGCGATCGATTGGCAGAAGACCGCGCCGCTCGCCCGCACACCGGCGAGGTAGTCCGCTAGCAGATCCACGGCAAGACGATCTCACATGTGAACGAGATGGATGGCCATGGATCGTCTCGTGCGGCCCTGATGTGCTTGCCCCATGACGCTTTCCCCCATTCTCGTGCTCGGTGCCCGGGGCAAGACCGGCCGCCGAGTCACCGCCAGGCTCGACCAGCCCTTCCGCGCGGCCTCCCGCTCCGGTCAGCCCAGGTTCGACCTCGCCGACCGCGACACCTGGGCCCCGGCGCTGGCCGGCGTGGGAGCGATCTACCTCATCCCGATGAACGAAACCGTGCCGGGTGCCGTCGTGGGGGAGTTCCTGTCGGCCGCCGAAGAAGCAGGTGCCCGCCGGGTGGTGCTGCTGTCGGCTCGTGGGCCGGTTCCTGGCGAGGCGGATCCGTACCAGGAACCGGTCGAGAGGGCCCTGCGCGCGACCGATCTGGAGTGGACGATCCTGCGGCCAGCCTGGTTCGCGCAGAACTTCAGCGAGGACCTGTTCCTGGAGCCGTTGCGATCCGGCGAGGTGGCGTTGCCGACCGGCGAGGGCCGGGAGGCGTTCGTCGATGCCGACGACATCGCCGACGTCGCGGTGGCCGCACTCACCCGGGACGGCCACGCGGGCGAGATCTACGAGCTGTCGGGGCCTGAGCCCCTGTCCTTCCGCACCGCGATCGAGATGATCGCCGAGGCTTCCGGGCAGCGCATCCGCTACACGCCGGTGGAGAAGCCCCGGTTCAACGCCATGCTCACCGCTCAGGGAGTGCCGGTCGAGGCGGCCGAGGTGGTGGCCGAGCTCTTGGGACGGATCCGCGATGGTGCCGGTGAGCGCGTCAGCGACGGCGTGCGGCGTGCGCTGGGACGCGAGCCGCGCCCGTTCGCGGAGTACGTCAAGGCGGCCGCCGCCGCAGGAGCCTGGACCGGCTGAGCCGCGATCGGTGGCTCGCGGGACGAGGACAGGTGCCCCCGCTGATGGGGATCGCGACCTGCCTCGCCCGCGGGTCAGTCGTCGCCGACGCCGCGGGCCGCGAGGGCTTCGCCGAGCTCGTCGGCGTGGCGGAGCGTGCGGACCAGGAACGGCACCGCGAACGCGGGGAACGAGCGCTCCGCGTTCCGGGCCCGTTGCGCTTCGCGCACCTGCGTCGCGATCGTCGACAGGGCCGCGACCGCCTGGAGCGTCAGGCCCACCAGCAGGCCGATCCGCTCCGGCCGGATGCCGAAGCGCCGCAGCGGGCCGAGCCCGCGCTCCACGGCGGTGACCAGGTCGTCGACCCTGGTGGTCAGGGTGAAGAGGTTGGCGGCGGTGAGCGCGCCGAGCAGCCGCAGGCACACCACGGCGGCGGTGTCGAGGCCGAGCATCCACCACTGCAGCAGGAAGACCACCAGCAGCAACGGGATCAGCAGCCGGACGGCCTGCCAGCAGCGGCGCGGCGGGATCCGGCCGACCAGGTACGCGACCGCGACCGCGAGCACGCATCCGCCCAGCGCCAGCGGCGACCCGAGCACGAAGGTCAGCACCGCGAAGGCCAGCAGTGCCAGGAACTTCCACCCCGCGCCGAGCCGGTGCAGCTGGCTGGTCCCCGGCTCGTACAGGCCGACCGGGCTCACTTGATCAGCTCCCGGTAGCACGGGATGGCCGCGGCCGGTTCGCCGTCGGCGACCACCTTGCCCGCGTCGAGCACCACCACCCGGTCGAAGCCGTCCAGCAGGTCCAGGTCGTGGGTGACCAGCACGACCTGCTGCGGCAGCCCGTTCAGGACGTCGATGAAGTGCCGCTTGTTGCGCAGGTCGAGCAGCGTCGTCGGCTCGTCGCAGACCAGCACGTCCGGCTCCAGGACGAGCATCGAGCACAGCGCCAGCAGCTGCTTCTGCCCGCCGGAGAGCTGGTGCGCCGGGTGCTCGGCGTAGCCCTCCAGCCCGTGCTGGGCGAGCACCTCCGCCGCCCGGCGCTGCCGCTCCGCCTTGGAAAGACCCTGCTTGCGCAGCGAGAACGCGACGTCCTCGCCCGCGGTGGGCATCACGATCTGGCTGTCCGGGTGGGTGAAGATGAACCCCACCCGCCGCCGCACCGCGCGGCCGTTGCGCGCCGGATCCACCCCGTCGACCAGCACCCGGCCGCGGCTGGGGTGCACCAGGCCGTTGATCATCCGGGCCAGGGTGGACTTGCCGGAGCCGTTCGCCCCGACGAAGGCGACCCGCCGCTCGGCCAGCCGCAGGTCCACGCCGTCCAGCACGGTGCGCTCATCGTAGCTGTGCCCGACGTCCTCGAACTCGATCAACCCACTCGCTCCCACATCGTGGCCACGCCCAAACCCCCGCCGGAGGACAGCGCCGCCAGGCCCACGCGCGGCCCGTCCGCCCGCACCATCCGGCCGAACAACCGCACCACGAGCACCGCGCCGGAGGCACCCCAGGGGTGGCCGAGCGCGATCGCGCCGCCGTCCGGGCCGGCCAGCCGCTCGTCGATGCCCGCGGCGTCCAGACAGGCCAGGGTCTGCCCGGCGAAGGCCTCGTTGAACTCGACGACCTCCGGCTCGTGCTGCGCGAGCAGTTCCCGCATGGCGGGCACCGCGCCCAGACCGAGCCGGTTCGGGTCGACCCCCGTCGTGCGCCAGCCCAGCAGCCGCAGGCCCGGCACGCCGAGCCGGCGGCGCTGCTCCTCGGTGGTGATCAGCACGGCGGCGGCCCCGTCGTTGATGCCGCAGGAGTTCGCCGCCGTCGCGGTCCCGTCCGGGGTGAACGCGGGCCGGAACCGGGCCAGCCGCTCGGCGGTGAAGCCCTCGCGCGGCCGCTCGTCCGCGGAGATGCCGCCGACCGGCACCAGTTCGGCGTCGAAACGGCCCGCTCGCCGCGCGGCCACGGCGCGCTCGTGGCTGCGAGCGGCGAAAGCGTCCTGGCGTCCCCGGGAAATCCCGGCCTCGGCGGCCACCAGGTCCGCCGCCGGGCCCATGTCCGGGTCGCCGATCTCGGCCGGGGCGAACGGTGCGCGGTCGTAGAAGCGGGGTGGTTCGGTCGCCGAACGCGGCCGCCACGCCCGCCAAGGTGCGGTCGATGGGCTCTCGGCACCGCCGGCGAGGAACCAATCGCCCGCGCCACCGCGGATCATCGCGGCAGCCGTGGTGATCGCGGTGAGCCCGCTCGCGCACTGCCGGTCGATGGTCATGCCGGGCGTGACCTCGCCCAACCCGGCGCGCAACGCCGCCACCCGTGCCGGATTCCCGCCGGGGCCCAGCACGTTGCCGAGCAGCACATCGTCCACTGTGGTCATATCGGTGTCGTCCAGGACGGCGCGCAGCACCGGTGCGGCGAGCCGGTCGACGGCCAGGTGGCGCAGCACGCCGCCCGCTTCGCCGATGGGAGTGCGACGCGCGGCGATCACGACGGGGGTCCGGTTCACAACGCCTCCGCATCGAGGGTTCCGGTCCGCAGCCGCTCCGCGATCAGGGCGCGGGCGGGCTTGCCGGACGCGGTCCGGGGCAGTTCCCGCACCGCCAGCCAGCGCCGGGGGCGCTTCGCCGGCCCCAGCGCGTTGCGGGCCCGCGCGCGGAGCTCGCGCAGCGACGGTGGTGTTGCCGGGTCGATCTCGACGACGGCGGTGACGAGTTCGCCGAACCTCGGGTGCGGGCTGGCGCAAACGAGCACGTCAAGCACGCCCTCGGCGCCGCGCAGCACCGATTCGACCTCCTCCGCGCCCACGATCCGGGCGCCGGTGTTGATCGCCGAGCCGAGGCGGCCGAGAACCTCCAGCGACCCATCGGCGTGCCGCACGGCGCGATCGCCGACGGTCGACCAGCCGTCCTCGGTCGTCGCGGGCACGATCGCCCCGTCGCGGAGGTAGCCGTCGAAGACCAGGTCGGAGCGCACCCACAGCTCGCCGACGCCGTCCACGGGGTCGCGCACGTCCACGTCGACGACGGGCCGCAGCGAACCGCCGCGCCGAACGGCGATCAGCGAATGCTCGGCCGATCCGTAGTACTCGACGAGCTCGCACCCGGGAAGAACCTTGGCGAGCCGTTCCGCCAATGAGTCGTCCACCCGGGCCCCGCCGCAAACCACCACGCGCCAACCGCATTCGGCCCGCAACACCGGATCACGCTCCAAAGTGGACACGAGAGTGGAGAGCATTGCGGGCACCAGGTGGACCGCGGTGGACCGCCGCGAAGCGCCGGCCGCGCCAGCGGCGGACCACTTGTCCAGCAGCTCGACATCGGCTCCCTCGTGGAGCGCGTGCAACGCGCCGAAGAGGAACAACGACGAGCTCAGCGGCCCGGGGATCAGCACGCGATCCGACGAGCTCAAGGGCAGGCCGAGCGCGGCGAAGCTGCGCAGCCACGACCGCCGAGACCGGATCAGCACCTTCGGTGGCCCGCTGCTGCCGGAGGTCGTGGGCAGGTAGAAGTGCGTGAGCTCGGTGTCGTCGGTCGGTGATGGGGCGGTGTGGCGAACGGGCCGTTCGTCTCGATTGGTCCGTTGGCTTGGGGTGGGGTGAGCGGCCTGTTCGTCCCGGTTGGCGGCGTGAGCGGTCCGTTGGCTTGGGGCGGGTTCACATCGGCAGGCGAGGTGAACGGACCGTTCGCTCTCGTCTGCGGTTGGCGGCTCGTCCAGGTTCAGCACGAGATCCGGGCGCGCGTCGGCGAGGACCGCTGCGCGGTCGGCGTCTGTCCAGGTGGGTTCCGCGAGCAGGGTTGCGCAGCCCGCCAGATCTGCACCGAGGAAGTGGGTCAAGCGCGTCAGCGCGTCCCCGCCGTCGAAGGCGACCCTGGAGCCGTGCGGCAGGAGCCGCGCAGCGCGGCAGGCCCGCGCGAGCAGCTCCTGAGCGTCCAGCGTCGTTCCGGCGTGCGCGACCCGCGAAGCGGGGGAGCGGCCGAGGATCGGCAGCACGCTCAGCCCTCGGCGGTGGCGCGGTGCGCCGAGCCGGTCAGCGTCGCCGGGAGGGCGCGGTGCACCGCGACGGCGACGAGCGAGACGGCGACGAGCTTCAGGGCGTCGCCGGGGAGGAACACCAGCGACTGCACCGCCGCCGCGCGCAGGTCGCCGATGACCAGGCCCCAGTACGGGATGCCGATCAGGTAGTCCACGGCCACCCCCGCGACGTTGGCCGCGAGCAGCACGAACAGGCCCGGCTTGGGCATGCCGCGCTGCACGATCAGGCCGACGACGACCGCCGACACCACCCAGCCGATCACGAAACCACCGCTGGGCCCGATGAACGGCGCGAGGCCGCCACGACCGCCGGAGAGCAGCGGCAGCCCGATCGCCACCAGGGCGAGGAACAGCAGCGTGGCCGCGCCGCCCCGGCGGGCGCCGAGGATGCTGCCGGCCAGCAGCGGACCCGCGTTCTGCAGGACGATCGGCACCGCCGCGCCGCCGAGGTAGAAGCCGGGGAAGATCCCGAGGACGGCGATGAATGCGGCGAAGACCACAGTCCTGGCCAGGTTCGCGGCGGGCGCGGCTTGGCGTGTTGCGGACACGACGTCTCCCTAGCGGTTGATCGACAACATGGCCGACCGGCGGCGCTGCCGGGCCGGGCTTCGCGCCGCGCCTCCTCCTCGACTGCCTCCCGCTCGGCGGGGCCTTTCCCACCAGCGGTTCTCGTCGAATCGGGCGGCGTCGGCGGCCCGATGAGCGCGGCGAGCTCAACCTACCCGCCAACCCCGCCGGAACAGAAAGCCCAACACCGGGTTGTCGATCTCCTACAAAACCGCCGGCACGGCTGGCCCTTTGTCCGGCGGGAGCCCGTGAGTGTTTTGTGCTGCTCTAGCGACGCAACACACGCACGGTGCCTGAGCAGCGAAAACGGGTCAGCTGGGCCGTGATAGGCGCCACTCGGGTCCGGTTGCCGCAGCGGCTCGCCGAGCACCAGCGGCGCCGTGGCGGAAGGCGCTTACCAGGGACCGGGGCGGCAGCAGGGCTGCGAAAATTCGGTTGCTCTGCGTGTCGGGTCGTGCGCACCATGTATCGGTGCGCTTTTCGGTCAACATCCCGAACTTCGGCGATTTCGCCGATCCCGCAACGGTTGCGAAGGTGGCCGTGGCGGCGGAGCAGGCGGGCTGGGACGCGTTGTTCGTCTGGGATCACGTGGTGCATGACAAGGACGAGCGTCGAGGCCAGCCGTTCGGCGACCCGTGGATGCTGCTGACCGCCGCGGCGCTGGCGACCTCCCGGCTCCGGCTGGGGACCCTGGTCGCCGCGGTCGCGCGGCGGCGGCCGGAGCAGCTGGCCCGTCAGGTGGCCACCCTGGACTCGCTGAGCGGCGGCAGGGTGATCTTCAGCGCAGGCCTCGGCGGGCCGATCGACGGCGACTTCGCCAGCTTCGGCGAGCCCACCGACCCGGTGGTGCTGGCCGAACGCCTCGACGAGGGACTGGACCTGCTGCAGCGCTACTGGTCCGGGGATCCGGTGAACCACCGCGGTCGGCACTACTACGTCGATGACGTGACCCTGCTGCCGGCGTCGGTGCAGCGTCCTCGCCCGCCGGTCTGGATCGGCGGGGTGTGGCCGAACCGCCCGCCGATGCGCCGCGCCGCGCACTGGGACGGCGTGGTCCCCTTGTTCAAAACGGCCGGCCACGGACACCCGCCGCACGTCGATGAGGTGCGGGAACTGGTCGGCTACGTCCACCGGCACCGCACGGATCGGCGGTCCGACCCCTTCGAGGTCGTCGTGGGCGGTGTCAGCCCGGGCGACCCCGCGGCGGCGCGCGACCTGATCGGACCGCTGGCCGAGGCCGGTGCCACCTGGTGGGACGAGCGGCTGCTCCAGACCAGCGACGACCTCCACCGGCTCGGGCCGGTGCTCGACCGCGTCGAACAGGGACCACCGGTCTGGTAGCCGCCCGCGAGCTGCGCGGCGATCACGACACCCGAACCCCGGCCCCACGCCGTCCCGACCCGGGACCACCGCAATTTCAATGGAAATTGGACCCGCAATTTCAATTGGAAATTGCGGCGCCCCTAGACCTCCGATGCGGCTGCGGACAGCCTTCGCAGGGCTCCGCGCACGACCTCCGGGTCGTGGGTGGTCCAGAACGGCGGCAGCGAGGCGCGGAGGAAACCGCCGTAGCGCGCGGTGGCCAGGCGCGGGTCCAGCACCGCGATCACGCCGCGGTCCTTCGGCGAGCGCAGCAGACGCCCGGCGCCCTGCGCCAGCAGCAGTGCCGCGTGCGTGCCCGCCACCGTGATGAACCCGTTGCCGCCGCGCTCGGAAACCGCCTTCTGGCGGGCAGAGGCGAGCGGATCGTCCGGCCGCGGGAACGGGATCCGGTCCATGATGACCAGCTGCAGCGAATCGCCTGGCACGTCCACGCCCTGCCACAGCGACAGGGTGCCGAACAGCGAGGTCTCCGGGTCTTCGGCGAACTTGCGGACCAGGAGCGCGGTCGAGTCGTCGCCCTGGCACAGCACCGGCGTGCTCAGCCGTTCGCGCAGTTCTTCAGAAGCCTGCTTGGCGGCGCGCATCGACGAGAACAGCCCGAGCGTGCGCCCGCCCGCGGCCTGCACCAGCTCGGTCAGCTCGTCCAGGTACTGCGGCGGCAGCCCGTCGCGGCCCGGGGGCGGCAGGTGGCGGGCGATGTAGAGGATGCCGCTGCGCTGGTGCTCGAACGGCGAACCCACGTCCAGCCCGGTCCACTTCGGACCGCCGGCGTCGGAGGGGACCTCCTTCGCGGTGGCCATTCCGGCGGGCGCCTGGGCCTTCTGCTGCGGCGGCAGGCCCCACTGCCGGGCGAGCGTGTCGAACGAGCCGCCGAGCGCCAGCGTCGCCGAGGTCAGGACCGTGGTGCGCTGCCCGAAGAGCCGGTCCCGCAGCAGTGCGCCGACTCCCAGCGGCGCGACCCGCACGGTCGGCGGGCGGTTGGGCTCCGCGGACACCCACACGACGTCGTACTGCTTTTCGTCGTCGAACGCTTCCAGGAGCCGCACCGCGGTGTCGTGGACCTCTTCGGTGAGGGCGTGCGCGAGCTTGCGTGCCGTGCTGCCTTCGGCGTCTTCCTTGCGTTCCGGGCCGAGCGCGTTGATGCACGCCCAGGCCGCGTCGCGGGTCACCGTCAGCGCGCCGCCGAGGTCCTGCGGGAGTTCTTCCAGCCGACCGGGGTTCGCCGCCTGCAGCACCAGGTCCAGGCCTTCCGCGGCCTCGGCGAGGCGGTCGGCGATCTCCTCGTCGATGGCCCGCCCGCAGCGGCGCGCCGCGAGCCGCACCGCGCCCGCGGTCAGCTCGCCGGTGGCCGCCGAGGTCACCCGGTCCACCAGGTCGTGCGCCTCGTCGACCAGGACGACGTCGTGATCGGGCAGCACCGGCCGGTCGTCCAGCGCGTCGATGGCCAGCAGCGCGTGGTTCGTCACGACGATGTCCGCGCGCCCGGCCTCGGCCCTGGCGCGCTCGGCGAAGCAGTCGACGCCGACCGGGCAGCGGTGCACGCCGAGGCATTCCTTGGCGGTGACCGACATCTGCCGCCAGGCCTGGTCGGTGACGCCGGGCACCAGCTCGTCGCGGTCGCCGGTCTCGGTCTCGGTGGCCCACTCCTGGATCCGCTTGACCTGCCGCTCCAGCGCGGACGCGGCGAAGGCGTCGAACAGCGCGCCGTCGTCGGGCTCCTCGGGCGCGTTGCCGTGCACGCGGTTGAGGCACAGGTAGTTGCGGCGGCCCTTGAGGATCGCGAAGGTCGGGCGGCGGCCGATCGCCTCGGCGAGCGCGGTCGCCAGCCGGGGGAGGTCCCGGTCGACGAGCTGGCGCTGCAGAGCGATGGTCGCGGTCGAGACGACCACCGTGGTGCCCTCGGCGACGGCGTGCCGGATCGCGGGGACCAGGTACGCCAGCGACTTCCCGGTGCCGGTGCCGGCCTGCACGGCCAGGTGCTCGCCGGAGCCGATGGAGTGCTCGACGGCGGCGGCCATGTTGGCCTGCCCCTCGCGCGGCACGCCGCCGACCGCGGTGATCGCGATCTCCAGCAGCGTGGCCAGGTCCGGGATGTCCTGCTTGGGCTTGGCCGCCAGCGGCAGTTCCGGCGCCTCCCGCTTGCCCACCTTGGCGAGGTCGGCGGCGATCTCCGGTGGCAGCTCGTCGTCTTCGTCGGGCTCGAACGCAACCGGGTCGGACCATCGCGGGACAGAGGTGGGCACGAGAAGAAACTACCGCGCACCCCTGTCCAAGAGCCCCGATGCCCCCGAGCTACCGCAGCCGCTCCGCGAGCCGGGCCCGGAGCGGCTCGTAGTCGTGGTCCGGGAAGATCTCGGGGAGGGATTCCAGCATGTTCCTCAGCCGCCGGACCTTGCCGCCGAACTCCTCGGAGGTCAGCGGGGCATCGGTGAAGAGGTGCTGCCAGCCGAAGGCGCCCTTGGTCAGGCCCAGCACCTCGAAGTAGCCGAGGAAGTCGAGGTCCAGCAGCCACAGGTCCGAGCTGCCGTCGCAGTACCAGAGCTCGGGGTTCGGCACGCCGGGCTGCAGCCGCAGCGCGACGAAGAACCCGGTTCCGGTGTAGGGGCCGTCGTCGATGACGCGGAGTTCGGAGCTCGACGGGGGTGCGGGGCGACCACCGCCGGGAAACACCTCCCACTCCACATCGAGTGGAGGCAGGGCCCGGGAGATGTTCCCGAGCCAGAACTCCCCGTGCACGGAGTGCGGTTCGGCGGCGCTCCATTGGCAGCCGAGTTCGGCGAACCGCAGGTAGTGCTCGTGCAGCGACTTGTCGAGCTCGCCTCGACCGGCCAGCTCGGCGAACGCGGTCGGGGCGTCTCCGAGCGTCGATCCGGGGTCGCTCAGCGTTGCCCGCGCGTCGCGGATGGCGGGGTTGTCCCGCAGTTCCTCGACGATCTTGACCCAGTGGGCCTCGCAAGGCGTCAGGTCAGCCATCTCCACCGCTTCTCTCGTCGTCCGACGGACAACGATCATGGCAGTGACCAGCCGCTCCTGTGATGGGTTTGCCGTTCTCGGTGTTAGCAGCGGAAACGCCGCTATCGGACCACCGGTTCGCCGATGAGGTTCACGCCCGCGGCGTCGAGCTCCGAGAGGGCCGCGTCGACCGTCTCGCGGGAGACGCCCGCCGTGAGTTCCAGGAGCACCGTGGTGTCCAGGCCCGCCCGGACCGCGTCGAGCGCCGTCGCCCGGACGCAGTGGTCCGTCGCGATGCCCACGACGTCGACCCGGCGGACGCCGTGGTCGGCGAGCCAGTCGCGCAGCGGCCGGTCCCGGAGGTCGATGCCCTCGAAGCCCGAGTAGCCGTCGCTGTACTGGCCCTTCGAGAACACCGCTTCCACCGGGCCCACGTCCAGTTCCGGGTGGAACGCCGCGCCGGGAGTGCCCGCCACGCAGTGCCGCGGCCAGGAGCGGACGAAGTCCGGTTCGTCGCTGAAGTGCGCGCCCGGGTCGATGTGGTAGTCGCGGGTGGCCACCACGTGGTCGTGGTCGAATCCCGCGAGGTACCGCGAGATCTCCGCCGCCACGCCCGCGCCGCCGGCCACCGCCAGCGAGCCGCCCTCGCAGAAGTCGTTCTGCACGTCCACGATGATCAACGCTTTGGTCATCACGTCCCCCCTCGCCGTTACCGCAATTCTGGAGCGCCGCCGGGCCCGGCGGGAAGCTCAGGCCTCGTGGAAGACCGTCGGGATCGCCGGCTCCCCGTGCGAGAGCTTGAGGCCCTCCCACGGCAGCGTCACCAACGCGTGCCGCAGCCGCTGCCGGTCCTCCTCCAGCGTCGGCACGCCGTCGGCCCGCTTCCCGTCCCGGATCAACGGGATCTGCAGGAACCGGTCGTGCGGCCCGAGCACCGGCTCGGAGGCGCCCGGCGCGACCTGGTACACGACCTCCTCCACGGCGGTGCCGGTCTCCTTGTACCGCCGCACCGCGGCCTTGCGGCCGCCGCGGGACGTCTTGTGCGAGCTGCGCTTCGCGACCGGCCGGCCCTCGACCTCCACCAGCTTGTAGACCATCTCGGCGGTCGGCGCGCCGGAACCGGTGACCAGCGCCGTGCCCACCCCGTAGCCGTCGACCGGCTCGGCGCGCAGCGCGGCGATGGCGTACTCGTCGAGGTCGCCGGAGACGACGATCCTGGTGCCCGTCGCGCCGAGCCCGTCGAGCTGGTCGCGGGCCTGCTGGGCGAGCACGCCGACGTCGCCGGAGTCGATCCGGACCGCGCCCAGCCCGGTCCCGGCGACCTCCACCGCGAGCTCGATGCCGCGGGTGATGTCGTAGGTGTCGACCAGCAGCGTCGTGCCGGTGCCCAGCGAGGCGATCTGCGATTCGAAGGCGGCGCGCTCGGAGTCGTTCAGCAGCGTGAACGCGTGCGCCGCCGTGCCCGCGGTCGGTATGCCGTAGCGGCGGCCCGCCTCCAGGTTCGAGGTGGCGGTGAAACCGGCCAGGTAGGCGATCCGCGCCGCGGCCACGGCCGCTTCCTCGTGCGTGCGCCGCGAGCCCATCTCGATCATCCGCCGGCCGTTGGCCGCCGACACCATCCGGGCCGCCGCGGCGGCGATCGCGCTGTCGTGGTTGAGGATCGACAGCACCAGCGTCTCCAGCACCACTGCCTCGGCGAACGTGCCGCGCACGGTCAGCAGCGGAGAGCCGGGGAAGAACAGCTCGCCCTCGGGATAGCCGTCGATCTGCCCCTGGAACCGGTAGTCGCGCAGCCATTCCAGGGTCGCGTCGTCCACGACGCGGGTGGCGGCGAGCTGTTCGAGTTCGGCCTCGCCGAACCGGAAGTTCTCGATCGCGTCGAGCACCCGGCCGGTGCCGCCGGTGACCCCGTAGCGGCGGCCGTCCGGCAGCCGCCGGGTGAACACCTCGAAGGTGCACGGGCGGTGCGCGGTGCCGTCCTGCAGCGCGCTTGCGAGCATCGTCAGCTCGTACTGGTCCGTCAGCAGCGCGGTGCTACCCGTCGGAGAGCTCATGCCGCAGAGATTACGTGGTGGTCGGCGCTCATTCGCAGCGCGAACCCCGTGCGTGCCGGGTTTGCCCGTGCGGTCGACACTGCTGTGACGGCCGCGTGCGACGATGGGGCCATGACCTCGCCCGCTGAAATCGAGCGCGCGCAACTCGAACCGGATGCACTCGGTACCGAGGACAAGCCGTGGGTGACCGTGGTGTGGAACGACCCGGTCAACCTGATGTCCTACGTGACCTACGTGCTCCAGAAGATCTTCGGTTACACCCGGGATCATGCGACGAAGTTGATGCTGGACGTGCACCACAAGGGCAAGGCGGTGGTTTCCTCGGGCTCCAAGGAGAAGGTCGAGGGAGACGTGGCGAAGCTGCATGCCGCTGGCCTGTGGGCGACGATGCAGAAGGATTCCTGAGTGGAAGGCTGGACCCGCAAGAACGGTCACGTGCTGGCCGAGCTGTCGCAGCAGGAGGCCGCGGTCATCCGGGGCCTGGTGGGGCAGCTCAAGGACATGCTCGCCGCCCGCGCCGACGAGGCGCCGAAGGACGAGCTGGCCGAGCTGACCGGCATCCGCACCGGGCCGACGACGCCGCCGGAGGACCGAGTGCTGGCGCGGCTGCTGCCGGACTTCTACCGGCGCGACCCGATCACCGGCGAGACCGACGAGGAGGAGTCGGACGCGGCCGGCGCGATGCGGTCGCTGCACGAGCCGGGGCTGCTGGAGGCCAAGACCGGGGCGGCCGCGCTGGTGCTGGAGACGTGCCCGCCGATGGGCGGCCGGGTCAAGCTGACCGGCGAGCAGGCCGACGGGTGGCTGGCGGCGCTCAACGACGTCCGGTTGGCGCTGGGCACGGCGCTGGACGTGGACGAGGACATGCCGGACGACGTGCCCGACGACGACATGCGCCGCGAGCACCTGGGCGTCTACCAGTGGCTCACCTGGGTCCAGGACAGCTTGGTCGGCGCCCTGATGGCCTGACCGCGCCCTTGGCAGAGTGAACGGGATCACGTAGCCTCCCCTCGACCAAGAACGTGAATTTGGTTCGCATTCATCGAGGAGTGCAGGCACATGCCCGTTGCCAGGAGACGTGTGCTGGCCGCCGCCGCGGCGGCACCGCTGGTCGCTTCGGCGCTCGGCGGCACCAGCGCCGCCGCTGAACCCGCCCGCCCGACCGGCTACCTGGTCGGCCGGGGCATCGCCGACGTGACCGGCCCGGCCGCCGAGAACGGCATGATGGGCTACTCGATGCCCCAGCAGCAGACCGCGGGCATCCACCTGCGCACCCTGGCGCGCGCGTTCATCGTGGCCGACGGCGACAAGCGCATCGCGTTCGTCACCGCCGAGCTCGGCGCGCTGTTCCAGTCGGTGCACCAAGGGGTTCTGCGCAAGCTCGCCGAAACCCACGGCGAGCTCTACACCGAGCAGAACGTGCTGCTCAACGCCACTCACACGCACGCCGCGTGCGGCGGCGACTCGCACTACGCCGCCTACGACCTGTCGATCCTCGGCTTCCAGGAGCAGACCTACAACGCCGTCGTCGACGGGATCGTCGAAGCGATCTCCCGAGCGCACGACGACCTCGAGCCCGGCACCCTGCACCTGGGCCGGGCCGTGCTGACCGACGCCAGCGTGAACCGGTCGCGCAGCGCGTTCGACCTCAACCCGCGGGCGGACAAGGACCACTTCCCGCTGGCCATCGACCCGGCGGTCACCGTGCTGCGCTTCGCGCAGGGCGGCCGGGACGTCGGCGCGATCACCTGGTTCGCCACCCACGGCACCTCGATGACCAACGAGAACCGGCTGATCAGCTCGGACAACAAGGGCTACGCGGCGTTCGCCTGGGAACAGCTCGGGGACGACTTCGTCGCCTGCTTCGCGCAGACCAACGCGGGCGACATGTCGCCCAACCTGAACCTGGCGCCCGGTTCCGGCCCGACCGACGACGAGTTCGAGAACACCCGGATCATCGGCGACCGCCAGTTCCGCGCCGCCAAGCGCGCTTTCGACGCGGCGGGGGAGCAGGTCGGCGGCGCCGTGGACCACCGGATGTGCTTCGTGGACATGTCGAAGGTCACTGTGGACGGTCGGTTCACGCCGGACGGCGAGCAGCACTCCACCTGCACCGCCGCGATCGGCGTGTCCATGCTCGCCGGAAGCCGCGAGGACGGACCCGGACTCCCGATCCCCGAGGGCATCCGCAACCCGTTCCTGGACTGGCTCGGCGGCGCGGACGCGCCCATCCCGGCGGGGCTGGCGGACGCGCAGGCGCCCAAGCCGATCGCGGTGCCCTTCGGCGCGATGAAGCCCTACCCGTGGTGCCCGGAAGTGCTGCCGCTGCAACTGATCCGGATCGGCCAGCTGCACCTGGTGGCCGGGCCCGCCGAGTTCACCATCGTGGCCGGGCTGCGGATCCGCCGCGCCGTCGCCGACGAGCTGGGCGTGCCGCTGGAGAACGTGCTGGTGCAGGGCTACGCCAACGCGTACAGCCAGTACGTGACCACGCCGGAGGAGTACGACGCCCAGCAGTACGAGGGCGCCTCCACCCTGTTCGGCAGGTACACGCTGCCCGCCTACCAGCAGGAATTCACCAGGCTGGCCGCCGCGATGCGGTCCGGGAAGCCGGTCCCGCCCGGGCCGACCCCGCGCGACCTGCGGGGCAAGCTGATCAACTTCCAGCCCGGCGTGGTCTTCGACGACAAGCCGCCGGGCCGCGAATTCGGCGACGTGCTCACCGAACCCGCCAACCGCTACCGGCGCGGCGAACAGGTCTCGGCGGCGTTCGTGACCGGCCACCCGAAGAACGACCTGCGCCGCGGCGGCACCTTCGCCGAGGTCCAACGCCAGGTGGACGGCGGGTGGCGGCGCGTGGCCGACGACCGGCACTGGTCGACGAAGTACCACTGGGCGCGCAGCGGTGTCGCGACCTCGACGGCGACGATCACCTGGGACGTCCCGGACAACGCCCCGGCCGGCCGCTACCGGATCGTCCACCGCGGCAACTGGAAGAACGGCTGGAACGGCTCGATCAACGCCTTCACCGGCACCACGCAGACCTTCGTGATCACCTGAGATCCGCTGACCGTCGACGACGCCGTGGAGGCCGCCGAGGCTCTACGTCGCCGGGTCAGCCGTGGAGGTCGCGGTAGGCGCGTTCGGCGCCAGGGTGCAGCGGCACCGCGCCCGTGCCGATCAGGTTCCGGACGTCCAGGAACTGGGTGCCCACCGTCTCCTGCGGGACCAGGAACGGTGCGCGGAGCACCAGGATCCGGACCACCGCTTCGGCCAGGTCGGCGGGGAGTTCCGGGGTGCAGGCCAGGATGTTGGGCACGCCGACCGTGGGGATTCCGCCGGTGTTCCGGTAGGCGCGGGGTGGCACCAGGACCGGGTCGCACAGCGGGCCGCAGCCGGCCGCCGCCGTGTCCAGTGGCAGCAGGCGGATGCCGACGCGATCGTCGAGCGTCTTGAGCACCGGCGTCGGCAGACCACCGGACCACAGCAGTGCGTCGATCTTCCCGCGCTCCAACGCCGCGATCGCATCTTCGAGCGGCAGCGCTTCGCTGCGCACCCCGTGGTGCGGCGCGAAGAGGTGGGCTCCGAGCATCGCCGTCCCGGACTTCGGGGCACCGATCGAAACCCTGCGTCCGGCCAGCTCATCGAGGCTGTGAACGGGACTGTCGGCCAGCACGACCAGCTGCGTGTAGTTCTCGTACACCCGGCCCAGGGCGCGCAGGGGAATCCGCGGGCCGAGATCACCGTTCTGCGCCGCCGCGGCGGTGTGGGCGAGCACCATGCCGAGATCGGCCTGCCCGTCGCGCAGCATCTCGACGTTCGCGACGCTGCCCTGGCTGCTCGACACCGTTATCCGCAGACCCGGCATGATCGCCGATACCTGGGCGGCCAGCTGCCCGGCGAAGGCGGTGTAGAAGCCGCCCGGCTCGCCGGCGGCGATGCGGAGGGTGTGCTCGGGTGTCCGCCCGGTGCAGGCGCTGACCAGCCCGGCGCCGGCGAGGGCGAGCAGGGTTCTGCGGCGCATCACGCTTCCTCCCGAGATGGCAGTTCGAGCCGAACCGACAGGCCGTGGGGCTGGACGGCTTCGATGCGCAGCGAGCCACCGCGAGCGGTCACCAGGCGATCCGCGATCGCCAGCCCGAGCCCGGAGCCGCGGCCACCGCGGTGTCGCCCGGCGCGCCAGAAGCGTTGCGCGGCAAGCGATATCTCGTCGCAGGACAGGCCCGGGCCGGTGTCGCTGACGGTGAGCACGCAGCTGCCGGGCCCGGCCTCGCAGGTCACCGCCACGGTCGCCCCGTTCCCGGCGTACTTGATGGCGTTGTCCAGCAGGATGTCCAGGACCTGGGCGAGGTCTTCGGCGGAGAGAGCCACCTCGGCGGGGTCGAGCCGGGTTTCCGCGAACCGGATTCCGGCCGCCTCGGCTGCGGAGCGCCACGCCTCCATCCGGTCGGCCACCACGACATCCACATCGCACGGCTCCACTGTGGACTCTGCGGGTTCGCGATCGGCGGTGGCCAGGTTCAGCAGCCGGTCCAGCAGCGACTCCAACCGGTCCACCTCGTCCAGCGTCGACCGGTAGTTCTGCGCGCCTTCCGGCGTGATCCGCCGTTCCAGCGCGTCGACCCGCAGGCGCAGCGCGGCCATCGGGTTGCGCAGCTGGTGCGACGCGTCCGCGACGAGGCGCCGCTGCTGTTTTTCGGCGTCCGCGACCGCCTCCGACATGCGGTTGAACGAAACCGCCAGCTCCCGGAGCTCTGGTGGGCCGGCGTTCTCCGGTACCCGCGAGCGGCGCGAACCGGCGCCTACCGCCCGCACCCCGGCCCGCAACTCCGCCAACGGCCGAAGGATCCACCGGGCCAGCACCAACGCGAGCAGCCCGCACACCGCCAAAGCGCTCAGCGCGCCCGCCACGATCAGCGCCCACCGCCCGGCGACGTCCTGCGTCGCGTGCTGCACCGAGGCGCGCAGGACGACCGCGCCGGTCACCCGCGTGCCGTCACCGACCGGCCGGTACCGGATCAACTCGCCCTCGGACCACGGCTGCAGCACCGGCACCGGCCCGGCCAGCTCGTTGCGCAGCGCCTTGTCGATCGACTCGGTCACGTCGGCTGCGCGCATCCCGCCGGTTTCCACGACCGGCGCCCGATTCGCGTCGACCACCACGAGCGGCTCGCCGTAGAGCTCGGTGTAGCGGCCGACCTCAGCGAGCAGCTGGTTGGTGTCGCCGGTGCTGAACGCGTGATCGGCGAGCGCGGCGAACCGGTCGAGGTCGGCGGTGCGGGCGAGCACCAGCTGCTGCGTCCGCTCCGCGGCGGTGGCGCGCAGCAGCGGAGCGGCGAACCCGGCCACCGCGAGGACCGAGAAGGTGAGCAGCACCAGCAACAAGCGTCGGCGCATCAGCGGTCACCGAACCCGGTCACGGGGCCGTGAGTAGTTCTTGCTGCTACAGCGACACAAAACACGCACGGCTCCGCGCATCGGTTCACTCCCCGAACCGGTAGCCGAAGCCGCGGATCGTCACCAGCAGCTCCGGGCGGCCCAGCTTGGCGCGCAGCTGCGCGATGTGCACGTCCAGCGACCGCGAGACCGCCAGGTAGGCGTCGCCCCAGACCTCGTCCATCAGGCGCTGCCTGTTCACCGCGCTGCCCGCCTCGCCGGCCAGCACCGCGAGCACGTCGAACTCCTTCGGCGTCAGCTCCACGTCGCGGTCGCCGACCCGCACCCGGCGGGTCCGCAGGTCCACCAGCACGTCGCCGACCCGGACCTCGTCGGCGGCCGGCGCCGCCGGGCGACCGCGCCGGGCCACCGCCTCGATGCGGGCCAGCAGCTCCGCCATCCGCACCGGCTTGACCAGGTAGTCGTCCGCGCCGGAACGCAGGCCGCGGACCACCATCCGCTCCTCGCCGCGGGCGGTCAGCACCACCACCGGGATCGGCCCGACCCGGCGCAGCTTCCGCAGCACGTCGAGGCCGTCGGCGTCCGGCAGCCCCAGGTCGAGCAGCACCAGGTCGTGATCCCGGTGCCGGGTCAGCGCGTCCGCGCCGCGCGAGACCCGGGTGGGCTGGTGGCCGTGCGCGGCGAGGACGTCGACGAGCGCATCCGCCACGCCGTCGTCGTCCTCGACGAGAAGCACGCGCACCAGCCACCTCCGAAAGCTCCGCCCCGAGTATGGCGACGCGCCGGGTCAGGCCTCCAGACGGGAGTCCTTCGACGTCTCGCGCATCCGCAGGTACACGAGCAGCGAGATCAGCACGCAGCCCGAGACGTACCAGAAGAAGACCTGCTCCATGCCCGCCTGCTTCAGCCACAGCGCCACGTACTCCGAGGTGCCGCCGAAGATCGCCACCGTCAGCGCGTAGGGCAGGCCGACGCCGAGCGCGCGGATGTTGGTCGGGAACAGCTCCGCCTTCACGATCGCGTTGATCGAGGTGTAGCCGGTGACGATCACCAGGCCGCCCATCATCAGCGCGAACGCCGTGACCGGGTCCTGCGTCGAGCCGAGCAGCGTCATGATCGGCACGGTCAGCACGGTGCCGCAGACGCCGAAGGCCAGCAGCAGCCAGCGGCGGCCGATGCGGTCCGACAGCGCGCCCGCCAGCGGCTGCAGGAACAGGAACACCAGCAGCGCCAGGAAGTTGATCCAGGCGACGGTGCCCTTGTCGATGCCCGAGGTCGCCACCATGTACTTCTGCAGGTAGGTCGTGTACGTGTAGAACGCCACGGTGCCGCCGAGGGTCAGGCCGACGACGAGCAGGCACTCCTTGGGGTGCTGCAGCAGCGCCTTGACGGTGCCGCGCGACTGGTTGCCCTCCGAGGTCTTCTTGTAGCTCTCGGTCTCGTCCATGCCGCGGCGCAGCCACATCACGATCACCGCGCCGATGGCGCCGATCGCGAACGGGATCCGCCAGCCCCACGAATCCATCTGCTCGTTGGTGAGCACCAGGAGCAGCAGGATCTGCACGCCCAGCGCGGTGAGCTGCCCGGCGACGAGCGTCACGTACTGGAAGCTGGAGTAGAAGCCGCGCTTGCTCGCGGTGGCGACCTCCGACAGGTACGTCGCCGACGTCGCGTATTCGCCGCCGACCGAGAGGCCCTGCACCAGCCGCGCGAAGACGAGCAGCAGCGGCGCGGCGAGGCCGATCGTGTGGTAGCCCGGCGTCAGTGCAATCACCAGCGAGCCGCAGGCCATCAGCGTCACCGAGAGCGTCAGCGCGGCCCGGCGGCCGAAGCGGTCCGCGTAGCGGCCGAGCAGCCAGCCGCCGAGCGGGCGCATCAGGAAGCCGATGGCGAACACGCCCGCGGTGTTGAGCAGCTGGGCGGTCAGGTCGCCCTTGGGGAAGAACGCCGCCGCGAAGTACACGCTGAACGCGGTGTAGGCGTACCAGTCGTACCACTCGATCAAGTTGCCGATCGAGCCGCGAATGACGTTGGCGACCACCCGGCGCTCGCCACCGGAGCGAGCCGCAGCGTCGCGGCCGTGCACCTCAGTTGACATCCGTCCTCCTCGTCGTGAACGGACTCACAGTGCGGAGGCCGGGGATCGACAACAAGAACGGCGGCGTTTCCTTTACGTCTGGTTAACGTGATGCCAACGTGGGTGATCACGCTGTGCGGTCGGTGGTTCGCACGACCCCTGGACGAGAGGAGCCTGTCGGAATGCTGCGATCGGGAGGGCTCGACGCGATCGTCGACGTCGACGGGGTGCGGGTCGGGCACGAGCAGCGGCTCGACGAGCACTGGGCCACCGGCACCAGCGTGGTCCTGGTGCCGGAGGGCGCGACGGCGGCGGTGGACGTGCGCGGCGGCGGACCCGGAACGCGCGAGACGGATGTGCTCGAACCGAGCCACCTGGTGCAGCAGGTGCACGGCGTGGTCCTCACCGGCGGCAGCGCCTACGGCCTGGCGGCGGCCGACGGGGTGATGCGCTGGCTCGGCGAGCGCGGGCACGGCGTGCGGGTCGGCGCCGATCCGTCGCACGTGGTTCCGGTGGTGCCGGGCGCGGTGATCTTCGACGTGCCGATGAGCGACTGGGGCAACCGGCCCGACGCCGGGTTCGGCCACCGGGCCTGCGAGAACGCGACCCGCACCGAGGCCCGGCAGGGCAACGTCGGCGCGGGCACCGGCGCGGTCGTGGGCACGGTGAAGGGCGGCATCGGCACGGCCAGCGCCGTGCTGGACGACGGCACCACCGTCGGCGCGCTCGTGGCCGTCAACGCGGCCGGTTCGGCGATCGACCCCGATACCGGGCTGCCGTGGATCCCGACGCCCGGCCTGCGCCCGCCCGATCCCGCCGAGGTCGAAGCGGGCCGGCGGCTGTTCGGGAAGCGCCCCGGGCGGCACGGCCCGGTCGAGCGGCCGCTGAACACCACGATCGGCGTGGTCGCCACCGACCTGAAGCTTTCGAAGGCCGAGTGCCGGCGGCTGGCGGTCGCCGCGCAGGACGGGCTGGCCCGCACCGTCCGGCCGGCGCACCTCCTGGTCGACGGCGACACGATGTTCGCGCTGGCCACCGGCACCGGAGCCGCCCTGCCCGCGCCGGGCGAGCCGGACTGGGCGGCGCGGCTGGACGCGGTGTGCGCGGTCGCGGCCGACGTCGTCGCGCGGGCGATCGTGCGCGGCGTGCTGGCCGCCGAATCGGTGGATGAGGTGACTTCCTACACGAGCCTCTACCCCTCGGCGCGGGAATGAATCATCGTGTACCTGCGTTTTCGCCCGACGAAGCCGCACCGGTAGCGGGATCTTCCACATCGTGGGAGGCCGGTGCCTCACCTACTAGGATGGTTGCTGTGCTGGTGATCCGACGCGACCTGGTCGATGCGATGGTCGCGCATGCCCGACGGGACCACCCGGACGAGGCGTGCGGCGTGATTACCGGCCCGGAAGGGTCGGACCGCCCGACACGCCTGATCGAGATGATCAACGCCGAGCGTTCGCCCACCTTCTACCGGTTCGACTCCGCCGAACAGCTGAAGGTGTGGCGCGAGATGGACGCGCGGGACGAGGAGCCGGTGGTCATCTACCACTCGCACACCTCGACCGAGGCGTACCCATCGCGCACGGACGTCTCCTACGCCTCGGAGCCCAACGCGCACTACGTGCTCGTGTCCACCCGGGACCCGAAGACCCATGAGCTGCGTTCCTACCGGATCCTCGACGGTCAGGTGACCGAGGAGCCGGTGGAGGTCGTGGAGTCGTACATGTTCGCCCACACCGGTGCCGACGAGGTTCCAGACCTCGACTGAGCCGCGGCTCGCCCACCAGTGTTCGCGTCCCGATCCCAACGAAGTCCTTCGTGGACAGGAGGTTCCCCAATGGCAGTCAAGGTTTCGATCCCCACCATCCTGCGCACCCACACCGGCGGCGAGAAGTCCGTCGAGGCCAAGGGCAACACCGTGGCCGAGGTGATCAACGACCTCGACAGCAACTTCAACGGCCTGAAGGACCGCCTGGTCAAGGAAGGCAATCTGCACCGCTTCGTCAACGTCTACGTCAACGACGAGGACGTCCGGTTCGCGGGCGGCCTGGAGGCCAAGGTCGCCGACGGCGACAGCGTCACCATCCTCCCGGCCGTCGCCGGCGGCATGCGCTGACGGAATTCTGCGGGACCCGCGCCGCACGGCGCGGGTAGCGGAACCTCAGAGGCCTTCTCCCGGCCCCGGCATGGGGGCCGTCCTGAGCGGGAAGGCCTCTGGGAACCCGCGGCGATGCCGGTCGCGAGGTCCGAGCGGCCCGGCACGTGGAGCTCCGCGCCTCGCGGGCGCGGAAGAACTCCACCCGCAGCAGGACATTCCCCTCCGGACGGAGGGCGAGGAGGAGACGCACCGTGGCTCGTTACGACTCGTTGCTGGACGCGCTCGGTGACACCCCGCTGGTGGGGCTGCCCCACCTGTCACCGGCGCCGGACGTCCGGCTGTGGGCCAAGCTGGAAGACCGCAACCCGACCGGTTCGATCAAGGACCGGGCGGCGCTCGCCATGATCGAGGCGGCCGAGAAGGAAGGCCGGCTCACCCACGGCTGCACGATCCTGGAGCCGACCTCCGGCAACACCGGGATCTCGCTGGCGATGGCGGCCAAGCTCAAGGGCTACGGCCTGGTCTGCGTGATGCCGGAGAACACCTCGGAGGAACGCCGCCAGCTGCTGCAGGCCTACGGGGCGCGGATCGTCTCCTCGCCCGCGGCGGGCGGCTCGAACCAGGCGGTGGCGGTGGCCAAGGAACTGGCCGAGCAGAACCCGGACTGGGTGATGCTCTACCAGTACGGCAACCCGGCCAACGCCGAAGCGCACTTCCGCACCACCGGACCCGAGATCCTGCGCGACCTGCCGACGGTGACGCACTTCGTGGCCGGGCTGGGCACCACCGGAACCCTGGTCGGGGTCGGCCGCTACCTGCGCCAGCAGAAGCCGGACGTGCAGATCGTCGCGGCGGAACCGCGCTACGGCGAGCTGGTCTACGGCCTGCGAAACCTCGACGAGGGCTTCGTGCCGGAGCTGTACGACCCGGACGTGCTGACGCGCCGGTTCTCGGTCGGCTCCTACGACGCGCTGCGCCGCACCCGCCAGCTGCTGGAGAGCGAGGGCATCTTCGCGGGCATCTCCACCGGCGGCGTGCTGCACGCGGCGCTGACGATCGCGGAAAAGGCTGCGGCAGAAGGAGAATCGGCGGACATCGCGTTCGTGGTGGCCGACGCGGGCTGGAAGTACCTCTCGACGGGCGCCTACAGCGGCACCCTCGACGAAGCGGCCCAACGCCTCGAAGGCCAACTCTGGGCCTGATCACCGCGGACGAGCTCCCCGAGGAGCACCTCTGACCCGCCGGGTCAAAGGTGCTCCTCACCCGCGTCGTTCCACAGTTTCAATTGAAACCTCTCTCCGAGGGTCCGCAATTTCCATTGAAATCGAAGAAGTTGTCCACATCCTCCGGTGTGTCGGACCCACGACACGCCGGAGACTGTGGACAACCCGCAATTTCCATTGAAATTGGACCTCCGATTTCAATGGAAATTGCGGACCACGGGTCGGGAGTCTGGTGGGGTCAGCCGGTGAAGGCGAAGGGGCGGGTGCCGGTGCCGATGTTCGGGAGGACCAGCAGGGCGCCGTCCGCCTCGGCCGGGTCCGGGACGCCGTCGCGGGCCGTTGTGACGTACAGGTCCGTGAGGTCCGGGCCGCCGAAGCAGCAGTCCGTCGGGCGCCGGGCCGGCAGCGGGATCGTCCGCTCCAGCTCGCCTTCCGCGGTGTAGCAGCGGATTTCGCCCCGGTCGCGCACCGCGACCCAGATCCGGCCCGCGTCGTCGACGCACAGGCCGCCCGGTTCGCCGTCGACGTCGCAGAGCGCCCGGCGGTCGTCGGCCGCACCGGCGACGAGGTCGAAGTCCAGCACGTCGATGCGTCGCGCCGCGCCGTCCGACAGGTACATCCGGGTGTCGTCCGGGCTCCAGCCGATGCCGTGCCCGGCGACCAGGTCGGGCACCGCGATCTTCGCCGCGCCGTCCGCCGTCACGCGGGCCAGCCAGCCCCCGGCGCCCAGCGTCGTCGCCCACAGCCGGCCCTTGCGGTCGATCGTCGTCGCCCCGGCCTGGACGCCGTCGCGGGCCCAGTAGGCCAGCCAGGTGCGCTGCTCACCGCCGGCGTCGTACAGGGCGATGCCTTCGGCCAGGTGCAGCACAAGCCCGCCGCGGCTGCGCGGCTTCGCGGCGCCGACCTGCTGGGGCAGCCCCATCACGTGATCGGCCTGCCCGGGCACGTAGCGGTGCGCGGTGTGGGCGGGCGCGTCGGTCCAGAGCAGCGTGTCGGTGCCGACGTCCCAGGTCGGTGCCTGTCCGGACCGCGCCTCCGCGGGCACCGCGATGTCGACCTGGGCTTGCACGAGGCACCTTTCGGGGGACGATCACGACGATCCGGGACTTTACCGGGGCGACTCTTGTTGATCATGGCGCGGCCCGGTGACGTGCGGCCCACAGGCAAATATCGGGGTCATCCCCGAGACCTGGGGTGACTCCGCCGCGTAGCCTCGTTGGTGTGAACCGACTGCCTGAACGCCGCCGGGCACCAGTGCTGCCCCAGAATCCGCTGCGAGCCGCCGTCGGGATGCTCGTCGCCGTCGCGGCGCTCTACGGCATCGAGTTCTACGACGTCGCGACCCCTGCTTCGAGCCTCGACGCCTACGGCATCGAGCCGCGGGACGTCGACGGCCTGGGCGGCATCGTGTGGGCGCCGCTGCTGCACGCCGGGTGGGGACACCTGTGGGCGAACACCCTGCCGTTCCTGGTGCTCGGCTGGCTGGTGCTGGCCGGTGGGCTGCGGCAGTTCATCGCGGTGACCGCGACGGTCTGGATCGTCGGCGGCATCGGCACCTGGCTGGTCGGCGCGCCCGGTGTGCACGTCGGCGCGTCCGGCGTGATCTTCGGCTGGATGGTGTACCTGCTGCTGCGCGGCTTCTTCCAGCGCAGCTTCGCGCAGATCCTGGTCGCGGTGGTGCTGTTCTTCTACTGGGGCGGCATGTTGTGGGGCGTGCTGCCCGGCCAGCCCGGCATCTCCTGGGAGGGCCACCTGTTCGGCGCGCTGGGCGGGGTGCTCGCGGCCTGGTTGGTGGCGCGCAGCACTCGTCGGCAGGTCGCCGAACCCGCGCCTGGCAAACTGGCCGAGTGACTGACGCCCCGATCGGGATCTTCGACTCCGGCCTCGGCGGGCTGACCGTGACCCGCGCGGTCATGGACCAGTTGCCGGCCGAAACGGTGCGCTACGTCGGCGACACCGCCAACGCCCCGTACGGCCCGATGCCGCTGGCCGAGATCCGCGCCCGCACCCTCGCGATCACCGACTCGCTGGTCGACGAGGGCGTGAAGATGCTGGTGATCGCCTGCAACACCGCGTCGGCGGCCTGCCTGCGCGACGCCCGGGAGCGGTACGAGATCCCGGTCGTCGAGGTGGTCCTGCCCGCGGTGCGGCGGGCGGTGGCGACGACCCGCAACGGCCGGGTCGGCGTGATCGGCACCAAGGCCACCATCCAGTCCCGCGCCTACGACGACGCGTTCACCGCCGCCCGGGACATCACGCTCACCACGGTCGCGTGCCCGCGCTTCGTGGAGTTCGTCGAACGCGGCATCACCAGCGGCAGGCAGATCCTCGGCCTGGCGCAGAGCTACCTGGACCCGCTGCAGCAGGCCGACGTCGACACCCTGGTGCTCGGCTGCACGCACTACCCGATGCTCACCGGTGTGCTGCAGCTCGCGATGGGCGACCACGTGACGCTGGTCTCCAGCGCGGAGGAGACGGCCAAGGACGTGCTGCGGGCGCTCACCGAGAACGACCTGCTCGCCGACCCGGAGACGGTGCCCGAGCACGAGTTCCGCGCCACCGGCGCGCCGGACCGGTTCGCCCGGTTGGCGGCTCGCTTCCTAGGTCCGGCCGTGGTGGCCGATGCCGTTCGGCCGCTGACCGTGTCAAGCTCCATCGCATGAAGCTGACGATCCTCGGTTGTTCCGGCAGCTTTCCCGGCCCGGACTCGCCGTCGTCCGGATACCTGCTGGAGTCCGGCGGCACGCGCATCGCGCTCGACCTCGGCAACGGCACGCTGGGCGCGATGCAGCGGTTCGTCGACCCGTTCCAGCTCGACGCGGTGTTCTTCAGCCACCTGCACCCGGACCACTGCGCGGACTTCGCCGCGCTGACGGTGCTGCGCCGCTACCACCCGAACCCGCCGCACGACCCGACCGCGCGGCGGTTACCGGTGATCGCGCCAGAGAACGCCCCGGAGCGGTTCGCGGCCCTCTACGCGCCGGATGCGGCCGAGCGGGCCGAGACCGATCTGTCCGATGTGTTCGACTTCATCCCGATCGCGGCGGAGCCGGTGCGCGTCGGCCCGTTCGAGGTGCAGGCGGTGCCCATGGCGCACCTGTGTGCGTCGTGGGGATTCCGCGTGGCGGCCGAGGGCAAGGTGCTGGCCTACACCGGTGATACCGGGCCGTGCCCGCAGCTGACCGAGCTCGCCGCGGACGCCGACGTGCTGCTGTCGGAGGCGTCCTGGGCGGACTTCCCGGACGCGCCCGAGGGCGTGCACCTGTCCGGGCGCCAGGCGGCAGAGGTGGCGAAGGCGGCCCGAGCCCGCCGCCTGCTGCTCACGCACATCGTGCCGTGGGCGGACCGCGAGGAGATCCTCGCCGAGGCGAAGGCGGCGTTCGGCGGCCCGACCGAGCTCGTCGCCGCCGACCGCACCTACGACGTCTGACGGATATTCGGCTGCGCCGCGGCGTCTCGTCTGCCACAGTCAGCCGTCGTGGATGATCACCTCGTGCTCCGGCGTGCCGGTGATGCCGATGCGCTCGACATGGCCAACGTGTGGCTGCGTTCCTTCGCCACCGCGCTGCCGACCGTCCGCCGCGCGCATGGGGATGACGAGGTGCGGAGCTGGTTCTCGCATGTCGTCGTGCCGCAGCACGAATGCTGGGTGGCTGTCACCGCGGGCTCGGTGGTCGGGCTCCTGGTCTTGGACGGCGCGGAGCTGGACCAGCTCTACCTCGAACCGTCGTGGCGCGGCCGTGGTCTGGGCGACCGGTTCGTGGACCTGGCCAAGCGGCGGCGTCCCGGAGGACTGGATCTGTGGACGTTCCAGGTCAACGCCCCGGCGCGGCGGTTCTACGAGCGGCACGGCTTCGTCGAGGTCGAGCGGACCGACGGGCGGCGCAACGAAGAACGAGAACCGGACATCCGCTACGCCTGGCGACCGTAGACCCTGCACGCGGCATGGCGCCCCACCTGGAGCGAGCGGCGATTTCGCGCGAGATCGGCGTTCGCCACGCGTGCCGGATGGCGATTTCGCGCGAAACCGCCACCCCGTGCCGGCGCGGCGCGCCCGGTTCGTCCGGCCGGGTGCCAGGGGTGGTCGGCGGGTCCGCTGACGGGCGGGCTTAGGGTTGGGGGCGTGGCACGAGCGGATGGGCGGAGCGACGACCAGCTCCGAGAGGTGCGGATCACGCGCGGATACCAGGACTGGCCGGCCGGTTCGGTGCTGGTGGAGTTCGGCAAGACCCGGGTGTTGTGCGCGGCCAGCGTCCAGGAGGGCGTCCCGCGCTGGCGGACCGGCTCCGGGCTCGGCTGGGTGACCGCCGAGTACGCGATGCTGCCGTCGTCGACGAACACCCGCAGCGCCCGCGAGTCGGTGAAGGGCCGCATCGGCGGCCGCACGCACGAGATCAGCCGGCTGATCGGCCGCTCGCTGCGGGCCTGCATCGACCTGGCGGCGCTCGGCGAGAACACCATCACGCTGGACTGCGACGTGATCCAGGCCGACGGCGGCACCCGCACCGCCGCGATCACCGGTGCCTACGTGGCGCTGGCCGACGCGGTGACGTGGCTGGGCGCGGCCGGTCGCCTGTCCGACCCGAAGCCGCTGTCCTGCTCGGTCGCGGCGGTGAGCGTCGGCGTGGTGGACGGCCGGGTGCGGCTGGACCTGCCCTACGAGGAGGACTCCCGCGCCGAGGTGGACATGAACGTGGTGGCCACCGACCACGGCACCCTGGTGGAGGTGCAGGGCACCGGCGAGGGCGCCACCTACACGCGGTCCACGATGGACAAGATGATCGACTTCGCGCTGGACGGCTGCGCCAAGCTGGCCGAGCTCCAGTCGGCGGCGCTGGCCGAGCCCTACCCGGGCGAGCTCCCGGGGAGCGCGGCATGACGCGAGTGCTGCTGGCCACCCGGAACCAGAAGAAGCTGGTGGAACTGCGCCGGATCCTCGCCGCCGAGGGCGTGACCGGCGTGGAGGTCATCGGCCTGGCCGATGTCCCGGAGTTCCCGGAGGCGCCGGAGACGGGCGCGACGTTCGAGGAGAACGCGGTGGCCAAGGCCGCGGACGCGGCGAAGGTCACCGGCCTGCCGGCGATCGCGGACGATTCGGGCATCGCGGTCGACGCGCTCAACGGGATGCCGGGGGTCCTGTCGGCCCGCTGGTCGGGCGAGCACGGTGACGACCAGGCGAACCTGGACCTCCTGCTGGGCCAGCTCGCGGACGTACCGGACGAGCGCCGCGGGGCGGCGTTCGTGTCGGCGTCGGCGCTGGTGCTGCCGGACGGCGCGGAAACCGTGGTGCGCGGCGAGTGGCGGGGCACGGTGATCCGGGAAGAGCGCGGGGCCAACGGCTTCGGCTACGACCCGATCTTCGTCCCGGAGGGCGAAACCCGGACCAGCGCAGAACTCTCCCCGGAGGAGAAGGACGCGGACTCGCACCGAGGCCGGGCACTGCGACTCCTCCTCCCGGCCCTCCGCGAACTCGCGGGCTAGCGAGCGCGCGGTCAGACCCGGCGGACGGTGCCGGGTCGCAACAGCGGGATGCCCTTCACCCGGTCCTTCGCGCCCACGATCACCCGGATGTCGCGTCCGGCCATCGGCGACAGGTCGAGGCCGGGGCGGGTGCCGCGGAGGTGCACGGTGCGCAGGCGCGGCATCCGCCGCAACGCCTCCACACTGGTCAACGACGGGCAGTCGATGATCTCCAGGCGCCGGAGGTCCGGCAGTGCGCCCAGCGCCGCGAGGTCGGTGATCCAGCACCTGTTGAACAGGACCCGCCGCAGCTCGGGGAACGACTCGTAGGTGCGGTCGAAGACGTCTGCGGTCACGCAGTCGTGGATGTGCAGCTCCCGCAGGCGGGGCAGCGCGGTCAGGTCCGACAGGAAGCCGATCTTGCGCGGGTTCTGCAGGCTGAGCACCTCCAGGTCGGCGCTGTTGGTGATGGGTGCGTAGTCGGTCACCCCCTGCAGTTCGAACAGCCACAGCTCCCGCAGCCGTGGCAGGTTGTCCAGGAAGTCCAGCCGGTCCGGGCCGGGGCGCTGCGCGAAGAAGAGGTGCCGGAGCCCGGGTAGTTCGCGCAGGACGTCGTGATCGGTCCAGCTCGTCGAGTTGCTCAGCAGCAGGTAGGTCAGCTCCGGGTGGTCGCGCAGCGGGCGCAGCGACACCGGGGCGCGGCTGTAGGCGTTGATCGCGGAGATCGGCATGTCGCGCGGGAGGAAGTCCAGGTCGCCGATCTCCTCCCGGATCCGCAGCGAAACCCGTTGCAGAGCAGCGACTTTCGCCAGTTGCGGCAGTTGGTCCAGGCTGCGCACCACGAGGTGGCCGCCGTTCAGCGGGGCGTGCGCGAGCACCCGCTCGGCGAACACCTGCGGCTCGAACAGCTCCCATGCCGCCGCGATCTCGTCCTGCACCTCGCCGCGCGGATCCACCGCGTACTCGGCGAGCCGCTCCAGCGCCGCCGGGCCGTTGATCAGCGCAGCCGTTCGCACGCACGCCACCGCCTGCGCCGCGGACAGCTCGCCGGTGCGTTCGGGCAGGTAGCTCAGCAGGGCCTCGCCCACGGTCGCCAGGGACTGGCTCTCCCGGGTGTTGCGCGGCGGGACCAGGCTGCCGATCGCGGCCTCCAAGCGGTCCACCATGGACACCGGCAGGTCGTCGACGGATTCCTGGCAGGTGGCGATCAGCAGCAGCAGGCGGCGGCGCTGCTTCACGTTCGACTGCTCGGCGCGGTCGAGCAGGCCGGTCAGCAGGTCCGCGCGACGTGGCCGCGTCAGCAGGCCCGCCGCCATGATCACGGTCTCCCGCCACTGGTCGGAGTGCGCGTTGTCCACCAGCAGCGGGACGTGCTCCTCCGCGGCGATCTCGCGCGCGGCGAGGAATTCCTGGAAGGTCCGGTGCACGAAGTCGATGCGGTCTTCGGCGGGTTCGCGGACGACCCCGCTGCGCTCCACCAGGTAGTCCAGGCAGTCCTCGGCCCGGCAGGTCACCCCGGGCATGGTCGGCAGCTTCCGCTCGATGCGGCGCAAGGCGTTGTCGCGGTCGATCTCCGCGCGGCCGTTGAGGTTCAGCCAGAACGCCAGGTCCTGCAGCAGCACCAGCTTCTGCGCGTAGGTCAGGTCGATCTCGTGCCGGATTCCGCGCAGGGATTCCCGCCGGACCAGCAGCATCTCCAGCGCCGCCTCGTAGAGGTTCTTGCGATCGCGCGGCAGGTCGCCGCCGCGATCGAGGTTCAACGCGCACAACATCGCGCACAGCAGCGGGCTGCGTGCCAGGTTGCGCAGGTGCGGGCGGGCGTCGAGCTTCGCGATCAGGCCGCGCTGGTGGGCCCGGACCTCGGCCCGGTCGAACGGCAGCGCATCGACCTCGGAGTCGAGCAGGGCCTGGTGCCAGCGCCGCAGGAACTCGTGGACGTCGGAGGCGGTCATGTGCTCCAGATCGACCGCGGTGAAACCTTCGGCGCGCAGCCACGTGGTGCTCGCCGCGGCCGGTCGCGCGGTCACCACGACGGCGGTGCCCGGGTAGCTCTGCAGCACGTTGCCGAGCCAGTCGCGGACCCGGCCGCGCTCGTCCTCGACGAGCTCGTCCACGCCGTCGGCCAGCAGCAGCACCTCACCGGCGATCAGCCGCCGGTGCACCCAGCCGGTCGGGACCGGCCCGACCAGCGGGCTCCGCGGCTCGGACAGGAACTCCTCCGGGTGCGGCAGCGGGCGGTCGGCGTAGCTGCGGAGCTTGATCAGCACCGGCACGCGGCCGTTCCACTTCTGCAGCGCGCCGGTGAAGCCGTTGCGCGCGGCCTGCACCGCGATCCAGCGCAGCAGCGTGCTCTTGCCCGAACCGGCCTCCCCGCGCACCAGCGTGAGTTCGGCCCTGCTCAGCGCGGCTTCGACCCGCATCGACTCGTTGCGGTGCTTCTGCTGCGCGGACCACGGGTCGTTGCGGTGCCGTCCCTCGTCGACGCTGAGGCTGAGGTAGGCCACGGAAAGCCGGGTCTTGGGGCGGAAGTTGCGGATGCTGACGCCGATCAGCTCCAGGTCGTCGTTGTGCTTGGCGACGAGGTCGAGGTAGCGGGCGCGGAACTGCTCGTCGTGGTCGGCCCCGGCCGGTGCGTCCAGGCTGGTGACCGGTAATCGTTCCAGGATCCGGTCGATGCCGGACAGGACGGCGGATGCGCGACGGAGGGTCTCCTCGGCCAGGCGCGAGTCGTATTCGGGCAGCTCGCGGACCAGGTGCACCAGTTGCACGCAGCTCTGGTCCAGGGCGCGATCGAACAGCGCCTGCGCGCCCGCACCGAGCCCGGCCCGGGTGGTTGCGTCGGCCACCTGGTCGCGGACGCGCTTGGCGAGCGAGATCGGGTGCAGGTCCGCGCCGAGGAGCACGGCGTCGGAGAGGTCCGCGGCCGCGAGGGCGTCCACGACCGCGTCGAGGGCGGCGAGGCGCTCGTTCTCCGCCAGATCGGCGAATTCCCTCGCGCACAGCTCTTCCAGCTGTTCCCCGGCGAGCTCGCCGACCTCTTCGAGCTTGCGGCGAAGTGCGCGACGATCCCGTTCGCGGAGCTCGCCGAAGCGCTGTGCGATCAGGTCGGTGAGCTCCGCGCCTCGGCGGTTCTCCGTCTTCCTCCTGGTCAACCAGGCAGTGGCGACGTGCTTGACGACGGTTCCGCCGACGCGCAGGAAGGCCGTTTCGAGTCCGGACACGCCAACCCCCTCAGGCAGACTCCACTGCCGATCTTCGCGGGAATCGGCGGTTTCGGACAAATCCGCTGGTCAACTGTGGTGGCCGGTGGCGCGGGCAGGGCTCGCAGCGTGACGGGCGGTTGTCGTGGCGGGACCCTCCGCATCCGGATTCGGGGCAATTCCATTTAATTCGGATTTAGTGCGCCGATGCGACATCTCGTTGTTCTTGATCTGTTTCGCCGCATATTTCCGCGGCATTGGGGGAGTCGGATTTCTGAGTAGGGTGGGGTAATGAGCCGAGGTGTTCGACGGCGGGAATTCGTCCGTTTTCGGGTTTGTGTTGCTGGTGTTGTTCTCGGGGCATTGGTCGGGATCGCCGGCTGCTCTCCGGGCGGCGGTGGGCAGGATGCCGCGCCGCATCCGAAGCCCGCGCCGGTCGTCGACATCACGGCCGCCGGGGGCGACCAGGTGAACCCGACCACGCCGATCGACGTGCGGGTTCAGAACGGCAAGCTCACCGCCGTCACCGTGACCAATCCCGACGGCAAGCAGGTCGCCGGGCAGATGGCCGACGGTCAGACGGGCTGGCGCACCACCGAGGTGCTCGCCTACGACAAGGTCTACGACGTGGCCGCCACGGTCGTCGACGGCGACGGGAAGAGCACCACGGAGCACAAGACGATCCACACGCTCGCTCCCAAGGCGCAGGCCTACCCGAGCGTGGTCCCGGCGCCCTCCACCCACGACGTGGGCGTCGGGCAGCCCATCGTCGTCCGGTTCGACCACGCCATCACCGACCGCGCCGCCGCGGAGAAGGCGCTGCAGATCAGCAGCGCTCCCGACCAGCCCGGGGGCTGGTACTGGATTTCCGACAAGGAAGTGCACTACCGGCCGCAGAACTACTGGCAGCCGGGCACCAAGATGACGTTGAAGATCAACCTCTACGGCGTCGACCTGGGCGGCGGCGTTTACGGGGAGACCGACCGCAGCATCGACTTCGCGGTGCACGATTCCTGGATCGCGAAGGCCGACGGCGGCACCGAGCAGATGCAGATCTTCCACAACGGTCAGCTCGTCAACACGATGCCCATCAGCATGGGCAAGGACATCACTCCAACCCACGTCGGCGCGCACGTCATCTCGGACAAGCACCAGAAGTACACGATGGACTCCTGCACCTACGGCGTGTGCCCGCCCGACCCGAAGGCGTACCGGTCCGACGAGTTCTTCGCCGAACGCATCTCCAACGACGGCGAGTTCGTGCACGAGAACCCGGCCAGCGTCGCGCAGCAGGGCAGCTCCAACGTCTCGCACGGCTGCATCAACCTCGACCAGGCCAACGCGCAGTGGTTCTTCGAGCACTTCGGGCTCGGCGACGTCGTCGAGGTCGCCAACTCCGGCGGCCCGGCGCTGCCGGTGTGGGACACCTACGGCGACTGGGCGTTGTCCTGGGACAAGTGGCAGGCCGGCAGCGCCCTCCACTAGCGGCGGCGTCGGTAGTCTCGTCCGGGTGACGGGAGTGGTCGAGCGGATCTGGCGGTACCCGATCAAGTCCACCGGCGGCGAGCCGCTGCACCGGGTGGACGTCGATGCGCGGGGGCTGCTCGGGGACCGGCTCTTCGCGGTGCGCGACGCCGAGGGCAAGTTCGGGTCGGGGAAGAACACCCGCCGCTTCCGGCGGATGCCCGGCCTGCTGGAGCTGCGTTCCCGCTACCTGGACGACGCCGACGAGCCGGAGCTGCTGGATCCGCACGGCACGGTCGTCGCGGACCCGACGGCCTACCTCCGCGGCTACCTCGGCCGCGACGACGTCGAGGTGGCGCGCGAAGCGGCCGTCTCCCACTTCGACCAGCTCCCGCTGAGCGTCCTGACCACCGCCACCCTCGACTGGGTGCGCTCGGTAGTTCCGGGCGTGCCGGTCGACGAGCGGCGCTTCCGGCCGAACCTCCTGGTTCGCACGCCGCCGGGCACCCCGCCCTTCGCGGAGGACGAGTGGTTCGGGAGCAAGGCGCGGATCGGCGGCCTGTGCGTCGAGTTCGTGCGATCCAGCGAGCGGTGCGCGATGGTCAACGAAGCCCAGCGGGACCTGCCGCACTCGGCGCAGGTGCTGCGGGCCATCGCCAAGGCGCACGACACCCGCCTGGACGCACTGGCGACGGTCGAGACCCCGGGACCGGTGCAGGTCGGAGACGCCGTCGTGCTTCTCTAGCGCCTGCCGCGAAAGCAACCGCTGCCGTTGCAGCTGTTCGGGTCAGTCGCCTGTCGGGACCCAGTTGCCGTGGAAGCCGTTGGGAACCCGGTCCGGGAGCTGGACCTCGGCCACCGTCTCCAGGGTTTCCGCGTCCAGCAGGAGCAGATCGCTGCGCTCCTCCGCCGCCGAAAAGCGCAGGCCCATCAGGACTCCGTCGTCCTCCGCCGCGTCCGGGGTCCTCGGCTCGAAGACGAACTCGCCGACCTGGCTGCCCTCGCCGAAGCTGCGGGTTTCCGTCTTCCCAGTCGTCATGTCGTGCTTGAACAGGGTGTCGTCGCCGACCGCGTAGCCGTAGCGGTGGCGCTTGCCGACCAGCCGCTCGTCCACGCGCGGGAACTCCTGCAGGCGGTCGTCGAGGCGCTCCTCCCGGACCCGCCCGGACTTGAAGTCCACCGTCCAGCGGTCCAGCGTCGGGGCTCCTTCGGACGGGCCGTGCAGGTCCGCGTCGAAGACCTTCGCGTGCCGCACGATCTCCAGCACGAGGCCGGTTCCGGTCTCGTAGGCGTTCAGCGGGTGGAAGACGTAGCACGGCTCGACGTCGAACCAGCGGACGTCGCGCGCACCGCCGGCGCGCGGCATCACGCCGATCCGAGCCGGGTAGCGCGGGTTCCAGCGGTACGGGAACGACTGGTTCGCCGGGGTGAAGCGCGCCATCCGCGCCGTGATCGGGTCCGGCACCCGGACCCGGCCGATCAGCGCGGACACCACCAGCTGGGCCGGGCGGCGCAGCCACGTCGGAACGGCGCCCTCGACCGCCTGGCGCGCGTCGAAGCTCACCGGCAGGTCGTAGAACACCACGTGGTTCTCGGTCAGCGAGAAGTCGTGCATCATCGGGCTGCCGGACACGGCCACGTCGACCGTGCGACGGGCGCGCCCGTCCGCCCCGATCACCGAGTACTGCACCGTGTTGCCGCGGCCGAAGAAGTACGACACCGCGTGCAGTTCGCCGGTTTCCGGATCGCGCTTGGGGTGCGCGGTGTAGCCGCCCGGCAGCGTGCCGTCGAAGTCGCACGGGCCGACGGTGTCCAGCTCGTCGGTCAGCTCGTAGTTCGTCGCCCCGCCCTCGACCAGGGCGAGCGTGCGCCCGGCGTGGCCGATGATGTTGGTGTTCGCGCCGAGGACGTCGAGGCCGGCGCGGGGGTTGCGCGGGCGCGGCGGTTCGCCGAGCGCCTGAGTGGCGGCGGGGGAGCGGACCCAGCGGTTTCGGTACCACTCGGCCTTCCCGTCGCGGAGCCGGATGCCGTGCACCATCCCGTCGCCCATGAACCAGTTGTAGGTGTCCGGGTCGATCTCGGAGATCGGGTTGGGGCCGTTGCGCAGGTAGCGGCCGTCGAGGTGGTCGGGGATCTCGCCGATGACGGGCAGGTCGGTGCAGGTGCGCTCCTGCCGGATCGGTGCGTAGTTGCCCTGCGTGAACGGGTTGTCCATGGGGAACACCCTCCTGCGAGGTTGTATAACGCCGTTATGGAACGATAACGGTGTTACTGAAGGGAGACAACGGCCGATCGGGGCCGGATCGCGGTGTGATGCCGCTCGCCCCGGTGTGAACTTGAGTCGTTCCAGAAGCTAACTTCAGCAGTCGTGTTCACGGATTGGCTCGAACTGGCGCTGCTCGTCGTCGTCGGCTTCCTGTCCGGCGCGATCAACGCCGTGGCCGGCGGCGGATCCCTGCTGGTCTTCCCGGCCCTGCTGGCGACCGGGATGTCGCCGCTGGTGGCCAACGTGACCAACTCGGTGGCGCAGGGGCCTGGGTTCGTCGGGGCCGCGATCAGCCAGCGCAAGGACCTCACCGGCACGCCGCGGCGGGTGTGGCTGACCACGGTGGCCGCGGCCGTCGGGTCGGCGCTGGGCTGCGCGCTGCTGATGGTCCTGCCGGGCAAGGTGTTCGACGCCGTAGTGCCCGCGCTGGTGGGGCTGTCCGCCGTGCTGATGGCGTTCCAGAACACTATCCGCAAGTGGCTGGGCACGCCCGGTGAGGACGCCCCGGACCGCACCGTGCTGCTGACGGTGGGAATCTTCCTGGCCTCGATCTACGGCGGCTACTTCGGCGGCGCGCGCAGCGTCATCCTGATCGCGATCCTGGTGCTGGCCGCCACCGACACCATGCGGCGGCTCAACGCGCTGAAGAGCTGGCTGGGGATGATCGGCAGCGCCGTGACGCTGGTCGTCTACGCGCTGATCGCGCCGGTGGACTGGATCGCGGTGCTGATGCTGGTGCCCACCACGGTGCTCGGCGGCTTCATCGGCGGGAAGCTGGCCCAGAAGCTGCCGTCGAACCTGCTGCGCTACCTGGTGGTGGTGATCGCCGCCGGAGTGGCGATCTACATGGCCCTCGACTGACGGGCGAGCTTCCCGATCCCAGGCGGGATCGGAACCCGCCGACCGGGGCGAGTTCAGTCCGAGGTGCGCGGGCGCGAGGCAGATCCGGCCGATTTCAGGCAAAATCGGAGCCCCACTCGGGGCGCATTGGCCGGGGGACTTTCCCGAATTCAGGCAAAATCGAAGCCTCGCCGACCGAGGGCGAGGCCGTCTTCGCAGCGGGGCGGTCTGCCCGGTTCCGGGCCGAATCGGAGGGCACCGGCCGGGTCGGTGCCCAACGGATCAGACCCCGAGGTCCTTGCGGAGCCGGTCCACGTGGCCCGTCGCCTTCACGTTGTACAGCGCCTTGGCGATCTTGCCCTCCGGGTCCACCACGAAGGTCGACCGGATCACGCCCTGCACCGTCTTGCCGTAGTTCTGCTTCTCGCCGAACGCGCCCCACGTCGTCATCACGGACTTGTCCGCGTCCGACAGCAGCGGGAAGGTCAGGCCCTCCTCGTCGCGGAACTTCGCCAGCTTCGCCGGCTGGTCCGGGGAGACCCCGAGGACGTCGAAGCCCGCGTCGTTGAGCACCGCCAGGCTGTCCCGGAAGTCGCAGGCCTCCTTGGTGCAGCCGGGCGTGCTCGCCGCCGGGTAGAAGTAGACCACCACGGACCGGCCGCGGTAGTCGCCCAGGGACACGGTGTTGCCGTCGGCGTCCTGCAGCGCGAATTCGGGTGCCTTGTCGCCGGTCGAGAGTCGATTCTGTTCGCTCATGCTCCCGACGCTATCCGATGCGCCCGACCGGCTCGTGGCCGGTGAAGCGACCGTCACTCGCGGACGAGCTCGCCGGTCGCCGGGGTCAGCTGCGAGACCTGGGTGATCTGCGGCCCGGCCGGCGCCTGATCCGCTGTCGCGATGAATCCGCCGACGAGCAGTCCGGCGACCGCAGAGGCGGTCAGGGCCAGCGCGCAGGTGGTGTACAGGCGGATGGACACCGCGATTTCCTTCCGGTGGCAGGGGATTCCGACGATGGAACGTCGACGTGATGCTGATCGACTTCGCCGCCCGGTTCGTTACCGATGTCCCCCGTACGGGTTATCGGCGGTTTCGAGTTGCAGGTCGCGACCACCCCGCGTAGACGGGTGGGTGGCCCGCCCCATCGACCGCCGGAGGATCACCATGCCCACCGTCGCCGACCAGTTCATCGAAGTGCTCGTGCAAGCCGGCGTCCGCCGGATCTACGGCATCGTCGGGGACAGCCTCAACCCGGTGGTCGACGCGGTCCGCCGCACCGACGGCATCGAGTGGGTGCACGTGCGCCACGAGGAGGCCGCGGCGTTCGCGGCCGGTGCCGAGGCGCAGCTGACCGGGCGGCTGGCGGTGTGCGCGGGCAGCTGCGGGCCGGGCAACCTGCACCTGATCAACGGCCTGTTCGACGCGCACCGCAGCGGGGCGCCGGTGCTGGCGCTCGCCTCGCACATCCCGTCCGAGCAGATCGGGACCGGGTTCTTCCAGGAAACCCATCCCGAGGAGCTGTTCAACGAGTGCAGCCACTTCTGCGAGCTGCTCTCGCAGCCCGAGCAGATGCCGCGCCTGCTGCGCACCGCGATCCAGACCGCGTCCGGCCGGCGCGGCGTCTCGGTGCTGGTGCTGCCGGGCGACGTCGCGCAGAAGCCGGTCGCCCGGCCCACCGGCCAGGGCATCGTCGAGTGCGAGCCGCCCGTCGTGGTGCCGTCGGAGGACCAGGTGGCCGCGCTCGCGGAGAAGCTGAACGCCGCCCAGCGGCCGATGTTGTTCTGCGGTTCGGGGACTCGCGGCGCGCACCGGGAGGTCATGGAACTCGCCGGGCGGCTGAACGCGCCGGTCGGGCATGCGCTGCGGGGCAAGGAATGGATCCAGTACGACAACCCCTTCGACGTCGGGATGAGCGGGCTGCTCGGCTACGGCGCCTGCTACGACGCGATGCACCGCGCGGACCTGGTCGTGCTGCTGGGCACCGACTTCCCGTACGACAACTTCCTGCCGCAGGCCAACACCGTGCAGGTGGACATCGAACCCGCGCACCTGGGGCGGCGCACGGTCCTGGACCTGGCCGTGCACGGCGACGTCGGGGAGACCATCCGCGCCGTGCTGCCGCGCGTTTCGCAGAAGGCGGACCGGTCCTTCCTGGACCGGATGCTGCGCGAGCACGCAGGCCAGCTGGAGCGCGTCGTCGACGCCTACACGCGGAACGTCGAGACGCAGGTGCCGATCCACCCGGAGTACGTCGCCGACGTCCTCGACGACCTCGCCGCCGACGACGCCGTGTTCACAGTGGACACCGGGATGTGCAACGTGTGGGCGGCCCGCTACATCACGCCGAACGGCCGGCGGCGGGTGCTCGGCTCCTTCGTGCACGGTTCGATGGCCAACGCGCTGCCGCAGGCCATCGGGGCGCAGATCGCCGATCCGGGGCGCCAGGTGATCTCGATGTCCGGCGATGGCGGGCTTTCCATGCTGCTCGGCGACCTGCTGACGCTGCGCACCCACCGGTTGCCGGTGAAGGTCGTGGTCTTCAACAACTCCTCGCTGGGCATGGTGAAGTTGGAGATGCTGGTCGACGGGCTGCCCGACTTCGGCACCGACCACGACCACGTCGACTTCGCCGCGCTGGCCGCGGCCGCCGGCATGTACTCGGTGCGGGTGGAGAAGCCCGGCGAGGTGCGCGACGCACTGGCCGACGCGTTGGGCCGACCGGGTCCGGCGCTGGTGGACGTGGTGACCGATCCCAACGCGCTGTCGATCCCGCCGCGCATCACCGGGGACCAGGTGAAGGGGTTCGCGCTCGCAGTCAGCCGCACGGTCCTCTCCGGCGGAGTGGGCAAGATGGTGCAGCTCGCGCGCAGCAACCTGCGCAACGTGCCGCGGCCGTAAGCCCCACCGCTCCGCGGCCGAGCGGCGCCCCGTCCTGCGAGCCAGGGCGGGGCGCCGCCGTGTTCGCGCCGCGCGGATTCGCTTGCCCGCCACGGCAAACATGAGCCCGGCAAGCCGCAATTCGGGTGACGCCCATTCGGCGCAATCCCTGGAATATGCCGGTAACCCTTATGTCGTAAGGGTGATGGGGTGGTGACGCAATGTGGGGTTGCGTGGAGTATGGGGATCATGACAGTCAGTCCCACGGTGCGGCGTCGCCGTCTCGCCGCCGAATTGCGGCGGCTGCGGGCGCAGGCCGAGGTCACCCAGCAGCAGGCCGCCACCCACCTCGGTTGCACGCAGGCGAAGATCGGGCGCTTCGAAACCGCGAAGCGGTCGCCTTCGGTCGGCGATGTCTCGGCATTGCTGGACTTCTACGGGGTGGACGGGGCCGAGCGGGACCAGCTGATCAACCTGGCGCGAGATGCCAGGAAGCGCGGATGGTGGCATTCGTACAGCGATGTCCTGCCGGAGTGGTACGAGACCTATGTGGGGCTCGAAGCCGAAGCTTCGTCAATTGACACGTACGAGTCCGAGGCAATTCCCGGACTGCTCCAAACGCGTGAATACGCCTATGCGCTGACCAAGGCCACGCTCATTCGAGCGGATGATTCGGAAATTACTCGAAGAGTGGATCTCCGAATACAGCGCCAGCAGCGGGTCGTCGGGGCGAACCCGCTGGAGCTGTGGGCGGTCGTCGGGGAAGCGGCGTTGCGCCGCCGCGTCGGTGGCGACGGCGTATTGCGCCGCCAGCTGGAACACGTGCTCAAGCTGGTGGAAATGCCGCACGTGACGCTGCAGGTGATGCCGTTGGACGCGGGTGCCCATCCCGCCCAGGCCGGTCCGTTCGTCATCCTGCGCTACTCGAATAACGTCGATCCGGACGTGGTTTATCTGGAAACACATGTGGGCGGGCTTTACCTCGAAAGGGAGATCGAGCTATCGAACTACGTGATGATGATGGACCATTTACGCGCGCATGCGGTAGACCCTGAGGGTTCCGTGAAACTCCTCCAACAACGCATAGGAGAGCTGTAGATGTCAAGCATCACCGACTGGCGCACCAGCACCCGCACCCAGGGGCAGGGCCAGTGCGTCGAAGTCGGCTTCGGTTCCGACCACGTCGGAGTTCGCGACACCAAGAATCGCGCCGCCGGTCAGCTCACCGTTGCGGTGCAGCGCTGGCACGAGTTCGTGCGCGGCCTGAAGCACGGTTGCTTCGACTCCTGACCAGCAGTGGCTCCGCTCCCGGGGAAGAGCGGAGCCACCATCACCGAACAGGTTCCCGGCAGGTCAGCCCCGTTGCAGGAACGGCGCGAGCAGCCCCGGGACCGCCTCTTCCGCCAGCCGCAGCCCCGTCTCGGTGCTCACGTCGGGCACCTCGTAGACGCTGTTCCCGGCCGCTGTCGTCGCACCGATGGTCAACAGGTCCGAGCGCCGCTGGAACACGGTCCTCCTGATGCGCCAGCCGATGATCCCCTCGCGCTGCAGCGCGACGGTGCGGCGAATCCCGGTACCGGAGCGGGCGATCAGGTAGCGATCGTTGATCGCGTGACCGAGGTTGCGGTAGGCGTCCAGCGCGAAACCGATCGCCACCGCGACCGCGACCACCCCCACGGCCACGGTCGCGGCGACCGGCAACCAGCCGATCACCGCCGCCGCCACGGCCGCCGCGATGAACGGGACGGCCGAAACGAGCGCCCAGGTGATGCGCCGCCGCAGCGCGGCGCGCGGGTGCCGGTGCAGTTCGCCGCCGAAGGGCGATTCCCGTTCCCGCAGGACCTCGGCCGCCACCCGGTGCGTCTCCGCGCGGGGAGCCGGCGGCAGCAGCGTCTTGTTGTCCGGCTGGTGTTCTTCCTGCTTCTGGTTCAGCCCGGTGGCCACGGCGTGCAGCCGCGCACCGCGGGCCCAGCGCAGCAGCAGCGGCTCCGCCAGCTCGACGCCGCGCAGGCGGCGTTCCTCCAGCGAGACCGACCGCGTGGTGAGCAACCCGCGCTTCACCCGCAGCGTGTCGCCCCGTTCCCGGGTCAGCCGGAAGCCCCACCACATCTCCACGGACAGCGCGATGGCGCCGAGCACGCCGACGACCAGGGCGATGGCGGCCCCGACCCCGATGACCAGCCACAGTGACGTCGCCTGCACGGCCTGCCCGAGGCTCTCGAAGACGCCGAACGACTTCAGCAGGTCCTTGAACGACCCGATGCCCGAGGCGATCGCGCCCCAGACGATCAGCATGAACGACAGGGTCAGCGCGGAGAAGCGGAACCACGTGGGGTTGAGGCGGGCGAGCGTGGCCTCGCCGACCTCGGTGCTCACCGCGGTGCCGCCGACTCCGGTGCTCGCCGTGATGCTCGGCATGGTGACCGGCTCGCGGTACGCCACGGTGTCCGAAGTGGACGATCCGCCGAAGAGCAGTTCCTGGCGCAGGGATTCGGCGTGGTGGCGCGAGATCGCGTCGAGCTTGAGCTCGCTGGCGTCGCTGGCCTGGCCGCCGGTGCCGACCTTCACCGTGGTGATGCCGAACAGCCGGTGGCCCGGATCCGCCGTGAGGTCGACGCTGCGGATCCGCTCGCGCGGGATCCAGCGGTGGTTGCGGGTCAGGACGCCGTGGCGCAGCTCGAAGCGCTCGTCGGTGATCCGGTACCAGGTGAGCCACCACTCCGCCGCGCTGAACCCGGCGATCAGCACCGCGACGCCGATCCAGATCAGCGCGGTGACCAGCAGGGTCGCGGGCTCGGCGTCCGACAGGAACATGATCCCCGCGGTCGGCACCAGCGGCGCCAGCACCAGGACCGCGGCGGCCGCGACGGTCTTCGGGTCCAGGCGCCGCCACTGCCCGTCGATGACGCTGCTCATGTGGCATCTCCCGGGGTGGCCTGCGTGGTGGCCGTCAGGTGCTCGACGAGCGACGCCGCGACGTCCTTGTCGAGGCCGGCGATCGTCAGCGGGCCGGCGGCGGACGCCGTGGTGACCGTGACGCTGGACAGCTTGAACAGCTGCTGCAGCGGGCCCCGCACGGTGTCCACCGTCTGAATCCGGGACATCGGCGCGATGCGCCATTCCTGGCTCAGCCAGCCCTCGGCCGTGTAGACGGCGTCCTCGGTCGTTTCCCAGCGGTGCACGCGGTACCGCCATTGCGGCATCACCAGCACGTAGGGCACGCCGAGCACGGCGACCACGACGAGCGAGAGCAGCAGCCAGAACCGCGCGGGCGGGATGAACACCGCCGTGACCGCCAGCGCGATCAGCAGCGGGACGACGAGGACCAGGGCCTGCGTCGTCCACCAGCCGATGGCGCGGCGTTCGACCCGGTTGCGCGGTGGCCGGAGCCGGAGCCCGGCGGAGTTCGTGTTCGTTCGGGCGGCCACTGTCGGCCCCTCTCTGTTTCGCCTTGCTGGGGCCATTCTCGCAGCGTGCATCCCCGCGGTCGGACGGTTCCCGGTTTCCCGGCGCGCCGGGGCCGGGCCGGGAAACCGGTTCGGTGTCGGCCCGTTCACAGCGACTTGAGCTGCGGCCAGATCTCCGCCCAGGTGCCGAGCTTGCCGGTGCAGAGCCAGATCGGGATTTCGCCGAAGCCCACCTGGTGAACGCCGGAGAACTGGGTCCGCAGCGCGGTCGGGTCGCCGACGACGAGCACGGAGTCGGTCTGCTCGGTCGGCGGCGGGAAGTAGCCGTAGCCGCGGTGCGGGCTGTAGACGTTCGGCAGTTCGTGTTGCGCGCTACCGACTTCGACCATCGCGGCGGTGATGTAGCTGTCGGCGACGATCGCGGTGTGCTGCTGCTGTTCCGGCGGTAGCGCGGCATACGCGGCCGCCGACTCGCGGGCCAGCGAATCCGCGGTCGACACCCCGAACATCATGGTCATGGTCGTGGACGCGAACATCATGTAGCCCGCAGCCGCGGCCGACAGCGCGAAGGCCGGCCAAGCCGTCCAGCCGAACCGGGTCCGCCGGGATTCCCGGCGCCGCTGGAACCCCACGACACCGGCGGCGATCGACACGCCGTAAAGCCCGATCAGGTAGTACGGCCGCCCGGCGGTTGCGATGAAGAACGTGTACAGCAGCACGGTGGTGATGCCGAGGAAGCGGTACGACCGCAGCTCGGGCGAGAGCAGCAGCCGCCACAGTCCGAACAGGAACAACGCGGTACCGGCGACACCGGCGAAGAGCACGAGGTTCATGGCGGTGCCGCTGCGGCCACCGGAGAGGACCGGCGACTCGGCCGCGACGATCGCGCCCATCTGGAGCTGCGGCCAGCCGTTGAACGCCTGCCAGAGCACCGTCGGCAGGGCGATCAGCACCGCGATGCCGACGCCGCCCCAGAACATCGGGCGGCGCAGGATGTCCCGCGGGCCGACCAGGAGCACGCTGACCAGCAGCGCCGAGCACAGGATCGCGACCTGGAACTTCATCTGCATGTTGATGCCGAGCAGCACGCCGAACAGCAGCAGCAGTCGGTCGTCCGGACGACCCAGGTCGCGCAGCCGGCCCCAGCGCACCAAGGACCACGTGAGCGCGAGCCACAACAGCGGTTCGAAGGTGTAGGGCGTGACCCAGTGCCCGACCAGCGCGGTCCACAGCCCGGTGGCCCCGGCCGCGCCGGCCAGCGCCTGGGCCCGCCGGTCGCCGCCGAACTCGCGGGCGAGCAGCGCGGTCAGCACGACGATCGCGGCGGTCGCGAGCACCGCGGGCAGCCGCAGCACCGGCATCATCCCCGGGGCGAGCCAGTCCATCGCCGCCGCGATCAGCGGCGCCAGCGGCGGCTGGTCGACGTAGCCCCAGTCCGGGTGGTACTTCCCGGCCGCGAGCATGTAGACCTCGTCGATCCAGTAGCCGCCGAACGGGCTGAAGGCCAGGTGGGCGGCCGCGACGAGGCCAGCGATGGTGAACACCGGACCCTTCGCCAGCGGCGGCAGCTCGGCGCGGGTCGGCGGTGGTTGTTGCGGGCTGAGCAGCTGGGCGCTCATCGGTTCCCCCCAGGTCTCGAATGGACTGTGCGTCCATTGGAACCCGGTTGATCATCTTGCCGACACTGCGCTTCGGAGCGGTTCGGCCGACCGAAAGTTGCGGCTCCGGGAGGCCGGTGCAACTTTCGTCTATCCCTGGCCGTCGCGAGTGGGTTCTTCGCCGATTCCGAACACCCGGTTCACTACCGTGTTCCACGTGAAGCGCCCGTTGTGGCGGCTGTTGTGGAACTCCAAGCGGGAGGCCGCGTTCGACGTGTGCCTCGTGATCGGGTTGCACCTGCTCGGCCGCGTTCTCGAAGCCCTCTACCCGTCGGAGACGCCGCCCGAGGTGTACGACTGGATCGGCGGGCTGTGGGCGAACGACCTGCTGATGACCCTGCTGGACATCACGTTGCTGGCCCGGCGGCGATTCCCGGTGGCCATCATGGCCGTGACCACGGTGCTCTCGCTCGCGCAGGTGCTGCTGATCGAGTTCGGCCCCGGCCCGCTGCTGGCGATCAACCAGCACGACGACCCGTGGGTCCCGGGCCTGACACCGTGGATCGTCTACGCCGTCGCGGCCTACACGGAGGGCCGCACCAAGCGGTTCCTCGCCTGGGACATGGTCGCCATCGTCACCGTGCTCGCGATCCGGCCGTGGGATCCGAACTTCCGGGATCTGTTGGTCGTCTCGGTGCTGTGGACGATCTTCCCGGCCGTCCTGGGGCTCTACATCGGCGCGCGTCGTCGGCTGGTGCAGGCGTTGCGGGAACGCGTCGAGCGGGCCGAGTACGAGCAGGAACTGCTCGCCGAGCAGGCCCGGGCGGACGAGCGGACGCGGCTGGCCACCGAGATGCACGACGTGGTCACGCACCGGGTCAGCCTCATGGTGCTGCAGGCCGGTGCGCTGGGGGTGGCGGCCAAGGACCCGGAGATCAGGCAGGCCGCCGAGGAGCTGCGCACCAGCGGCTGCGAAGCGCTGGAGGAGCTGCGGGATCTCGTCGGCGTGCTGCGGCGCGGCTCCGTCGAGGACGAGGGCCTCCCCGCCTCGGCCCCGCCGACCGAGGTGCCGGACCTGTCGGAGCTGATCGGGCGGTCCGAGGCGGTCGGGGTGCCAGTCGAGTTCACTGTGGACGGTGATCCGGCGATGGTCTCGTCGGCGGTCGGGCGGACCGCCTACCGCGTGGTGCAGGAGGCGCTGACGAACGTCCACAAGCACGCGTTCGGCTCGCGGGTGAGCGTGCACGTGATCTACAGCGACGACCGGCTGCGGCTGGTCATCCGCAACACCGAGCCGCCGGTCCGCGCCGCGGCGGACCTGGCGGGCAGCGGCTCGGGATCCGGCCTGCTCGGGTTGCAGCAGCGGGTGGAGCTGGTCGGCGGGACGTTCCACGCCCGGGCCGGCGGCGACGGTGGCTTCGAGGTGGATGTGATACTCCCTGCGTACGTGCCCACGGGGGAGGCGGTCGGCGATGAGTGATCCGATCCGGGTCGTCGTGGTGGACGACGAGCCGATGGTCTGCGCGCACCTGCGCACCATCCTCGGTTCGGCCGAGGACATCGAGGTCGTCGACGACGCGCAGGACGGCGCGGCGGCCGTCGAGTGCGTGGTGCGGCACCGGCCGCACGTGGTGCTGATGGACCTGCGGATGCCGGGCGTGGACGGGCTGACCGGGATCGAGCGGATCTGCAAGCTGCCCGATCCGCCCGCCGTGGTGGCGCTGACGACCTTCGACGCCGACAAGTACGTGCTGCGCGCGCTGCGGGCCGGGGCGGCGGGGTTCCTGGTCAAGTCGACGCCGCCGGAGGACCTGATCGGGCTGGTGCGGGTCGCCGCCGACGGGCACACCGTGCTCTCCCAGGAGGCGAAGAAGCGGCTGCTCGCGGCGTCGGGGGAGGAGCAGAGCAGCCGGCAGCGGGCGGTGGAGCTGGTGCGCGATCTGACCGACCGCGAGATCGAGGTGCTCACCTGCCTGGGGCAGGGGCTGTCCAACGCGCAGATCGCCGAGCGGCTGTTCCTGTCGGAGGCGACGGTGAAGAGCTACGTGTCGCGGATGCTGGTGAAGCTGTCCTGCGCGAACCGGCTCCAGGCCGGGCTGCTCGCCTACGACGCGGGCCTGGTGCCGAGGTAGCGCTGGGCTCGGTGGTCCACAGTTTCAATTGAAACTGTGGACCACCGTTACGCCGAGAGGTTTAACGATCAACCGATCGGGCTCCCCCGATTGGCTCTGGAATATTCCACCGGAAAAAAGGTAAACCAGACGTGGCACGTTCCGATCGAGGCGGTCGGGGCCTCGGAGCGGGCCAGCCGTCGGTTCGGGGATCGATGGCGACACCGGTCGGAGGGGTCCGGCCGAGGTTGGGGTGTCCCCGGTGCAAATCGGGGTGCACCGGGGACATTTCCATGCGCGCCCGGTCGATTCGCGCTCCCGGCGCCGGAAATGCCGAGTCTTGCGAGGAATTCGCGAACCGTTCGCCTGCCGGCCGGTGGGCGTTCGCGCTCGCCCGTCGGCGGTGCGTGCCGAATCCGCCCTGATGGCAACGAAAAGTAGCCAAGCCGGTTGACGCGCGCCGCCCCTTGATGTAAACCGGTCGGTTTCCGATTGTGGAAAGTGGTTGCGCGGACTGGTTAAAACGGCAAATTCGGAGGCTTTCCCGGTACGTGGGGCGCAGATATCGTTCCGATCAAGTTCGTCGCTGTGCGTAACGGTTCGGCGGAAGGCAGGCCGCCGGGGCGAATTCGCCAGCGACCATCGGGACAAGGAGTGCAACCATGGTCGATGCCCCACGTCGCCTGGCCCGGCTCGCCGGAGTCGCCGCGATGGCCGTCGCCGGTCTGACGACGGCTTCCGTCGCGCAAGCCCAGCCGTCGGACGTCAGCCCGTTCATCGTCGGTGGCGAAGACGCCAACATCGCCGACCACCCGTTCACCGTCGCGCTGGTGACCCCGGACGGTCAGCAGTTCTGCGGCGGCTCGCTGGTCGCCCCGGACAAGGTCCTCACCGCCGCGCACTGCACCGTCGGCTCGCAGCCGACGGACATCAACGTGGTCAGCGGCCGCACCGTGATCAGCTCGGACGAGGGCACCGTCTCGAAGGTGACCAACGTCTGGGTGCACCCCGAGTACCAGGACGCCTCGCAGGGCTTCGACGTCTCGGTCCTCACCCTCGAGGCCCCGGTGCAGGAGGCGCCGATCGAGCTGGCCACGGCCGACGACCCGGGCTACGCGCCGGACAGCCAGGCGACGATCCTGGGCTGGGGCAACACCACCGAGGGCGGCCAGCAGGCCGACAACCTGCAGAAGGCCACCGTGCCGGTGGTCTCGGACGAGACCTGCAGCGGCGCGTACGGCGAGTACAACAAGGACGCCATGGTGTGCGCCGGCGTGCCGGAAGGCGGCGTGGACACCTGCCAGGGCGACTCGGGCGGCCCGATGGTCGTGGACAACAAGCTGATCGGCGTCACGTCGTGGGGCGAGGGCTGCGCCCGCCCGGGCAAGCCGGGCGTGTACGCCCGCGTCGGTGCCTACCACGACGACATCGCGGCGCAGATCGGTTCCTGACCCCGAGCCCGTGAGCGGTGACGGCAGCCCTGGAGGCCCGTCACCCCTCACGACCAGCGGTGGACGAGCCGTGGGCGGTGCGCCGCCCACGGCTCGCTACTCGGAACCGGCCTTGCGCAGCCAGACCGACAGGCCGAGCTCGGCGTCGGAGTGCTCGGTGAAATCCCCGGCGGGAGCGGGGGTTTCGCCGATTTCGACGGCCAGCACGGCGGCGGCGATCTCCCCGGCGTGGGCCTGCAGCGCCTCGCGCAGCTCGCCGGTCGCCCGCCAGCGCAATGCGATCCGGTCGGTGATGTCGAGCCCGTCCCGCTTGCGGCAGTCCTGCACGAAGCGGATCGCCTCGCGGGCCAGCCCCGCGCGCCTGAGCTCCGGCGTGATCGCGGTGTCCAGCGCGATGGTCACCTCGCGCTGCGATTCCACCACCCAGCCGGTGCGCGGCACCTCGCTGATGATCACGTCGTCGCCGGTGAGCGGCTCGGCCTGCCCCTCGACTTCGATCCTGGCCCGGCCCGTCGCACGCAGTTCCCGGGCCAGCTCGGCCGGACTAGCGGCGCCGATGGCCGCCGCGGCCTGCTGCGTGCGGTTGCCGAACCGCTTGCCCAGGGCGCGGAAGTTCGGCTTCACCGACACGTCCAGCACCTCGCCGGCGCCGCCGAGCGGTTCGATGTGCCGCACGTTGAGCTCGTCGGCGAGGTCGGCGAGCAGCTCCGCCGGCAGCGCTGCGCTGACCAGCGCGCGGCTCAACGGCTGACGCACCTTGATGCCGCTGCTCTTGCGCGCCGCGCGGCCCGCCTCGGCCAGCCGGCGCTCGACGTCCACTTCGGACAGCAGGGCGTCGTCGACCAGCGCGGGATCCGGTTCCGGCCAGGTGGCGAGGTGCACCGATTCCGGCGCGCCCGGCCGGCCCGGGCGGACGACGTCCTGCCACACCTGCTCGGTGATGAACGGCACGAACGGCGCGAGCAGCCTGGTCAGCACGTCCAGGCAGTCGTGCAGGGTGCGCAGGGCGTTGCGGTCGCCGTCCCAGAAGCGCTGCCGCGAGCGGCGGACGTACCAGTTCGACAGGTCGTCGACGAACTCCGCCAGCACCCGCCCGGCGCCCGCGGTGTCGTAGTCCTCCAGCCGCGCGTCGACCTCGTCGGCCAGCCGGTTGACCCGCGCGAGCACCCAGCGGTCCAGGACCGGGCGCCCGGCGGGCGGATCGGCGTCCGCCGGGATCCAGTCGATGAGCGAGGCGTATCGGCTGAAGAACGACGCGGTGTTCCAGTACGTCATGAGCACCTTGCGGACGATCTCCTGCAGCGGCCCGTGCCCCACCCGCCGCGCCGACCAGGGCGAACCCGTGCAGAGCATGAACCACCGCAGGGCATCGGCGCCGTGCGCCTCCATCAGCGGCAGCGGTTCCAGCACGTTGCCGAGGTGTTTGCTCATCTTCCGGCCGTCCTCGGCCATGATGTGTCCCAGGCACACGACGTTCTCGTACGCGGAGCGGTCGAACAGCAGCGTGCCGACCGCCATCAGGGTGTAGAACCAGCCGCGGGTCTGGTCGATCGCTTCGCAGATGTACTGCGCCGGATAGCTCTTCGCCAGCTCCGCGACGCTGCCGGGCGCGTGCGGATAACCGAGCTGCGCGAAGGGCATCGAGCCCGAGTCGAACCACGCGTCGACGACCTCGGGCACCCGCGCCGCGGAGCGCCGGCAGGCCGGGCAGGGGAACTCGATCTCGTCCAGGTAGGGGCGGTGCGGGTCGAGGTCGGTGAAGTCCTGGCCGGTCAGCCCGCCGAGCTCGGCGCGGGAACCGATCGCCGTGACGTGACCCTCCGGGCACCGCCACAGCGGCAGCGGCGTGCCCCAGTAGCGGCTGCGCGACAGCGCCCAGTCGACGTTGTTGTCCAGCCAGTTCCCGTAGCGGCCGTGCTTGACGTTCGGCGGGAACCAGTTCGTGCTCTCGTTCTCCCGCTGCAGCGCTTCCCGGATCGCCGTGGTGCGGATGTACCAGGACAGCTGCGCGTAGTACATCAGCGGCGTGTGGCAGCGCCAGCAGTGCGGGTACGGGTGCTCGAAAGTGCTGTAGCGGAACAGCAGATCCCGGTGCTGGAGGTCTTCGACCAGCACCGCGTCGGCGTCCTTGAAGAACATCCCGCCGACCAGCGGGACCTCGGCGGCGAACCGGCCGTCGCCGTCGACCGGGTTCACCACCGGCAGGTCGTTCTCGCGGCAGACGGCGAGGTCGTCGGCGCCGAAGGCGGGCGCCTGGTGCACCAGGCCGGTGCCGTCCTCCGTGGACACGTACTCGGCGAGCACAACGCGGTGCGCGTCCGGGATGTCGACCAGGTCGAACGGTCGCCGGTACCGCAGTCCGGCCAGCTCGGTGCCCCGCAGCGTCGCGAGCACCTCGCCGTCCGCGCCCAGCACCGCCTCGACCAGCGGCGCGGCCACCACGAAGGTGCCGCGCACGGTGCGCACCACCTGGTAGTCGACCTCCGGGTGCACCGCGACCGCGGTGTTGGACACCAGCGTCCACGGCGTGGTCGTCCAGATCAGCAGGTCGGCGTTCCGGTGCCCGGCGACCGGGCCGTCGACCGGGAACCGCACGTAGGCCGAGGGGTCGTGCACGTTCTCGTAGCCCTGCGCCACCTCGTGGTCGGACAGCGTCGTCTCGTCGCGCGGGCAGTACGGGGCCACCCGGTAGTCCTCGACCAGCAGCCCCGCGTCGAAGATCTGCTTCAGCGCCCACCACGCGCTGTCCACGTAGCCCGGCGACATCGTCCAGTAGGCCTCGGACAGGTCGATCCAGTAGCCCATCCGCCGCGTCACGGCCTCGAACTCGCCGACGTAGCGCTGCACCGAATCCCGGCAGCGGGCGTTGAACTCGGCGATGCCGATGCGCTCGATGTCCCGCTTGCCGCTGATGCCGAGCTCCTTCTCGACGGCCAGCTCCACCGGCAGCCCGTGGCAGTCCCAGCCCGCGCGGCGCGGCACGGAGCAGCCCTTCATCGTCTTGAACCGCGGGAAGACGTCCTTGAACGCCCGCGCCTCGACGTGGTGCGTGCCGGGCGTCCCGTTCGCCGTCGGCGGGCCCTCGTAGAACACCCAGCGCGGACCGTCGGCGGACTGGGCGAGGCTGCGCTCGAACACCTCGCGGTCGCGCCACCACTCGATGATGCGCCGCTCCACGGCGGGCAGTTCGATCGAGGGCTCGACCGGCCGAAACGGCGTTTCAGGCTGCTGCATCCCTATATGCTCACACCTTCCCCGGCCGCGGACCGGGGGAAGCTTCCCGGGTGACGGCTGGAGGGTGCGATGTCGCTGCCGGTGGTGTCCGACGAGGTCCGGCGGGCGGTCGCCGAGGGGCGGCCGGTCGTGGCGCTGGAATCGACGATCATCACCCACGGGCTGCCGCGCCCGGACAACGGCGAGGTGGCGCGGGCCGCCGAGCGGCAGATCCGCGCGGCCGGGGCGGTGCCCGCGACGATCGGCGTCGTCGACGGAGTTGCGACGGTCGGCCTGACCGGCGCCCAGCTCGACCGGCTGGCCGGCGACCGCGCCGCGGCGAAGGCGAGCGTTCGGGACCTGCCGGTCGCGGCGGCGAAGCGCCGCAACGCCGGGACCACCGTCGCGGCGACGTCGTTCCTGGCGCACCGCGCGGGTATCCGCGTGTTCGCCACCGGCGGGCTCGGCGGGGTGCACCACGGCGCGGCGACGAGCTTCGACGAATCGGCCGACCTGGTGACCCTGGCCGCCACGCCGCTGGTCGTGGTCAGCGCCGGGGTGAAGTCCATTTTGGACGTCGCCGCCACGCTGGAACGGCTGGAGACGTTGAACATCCCGGTGCTCGGCTACCGGACGTCGCGCTTCCCGGGCTTCTACGTCGCCGATTCCGGCCACGAGATCGAGTACTCGGCCGACACGCCGGAGGAGGTCGCGGCGGCGGTGGCGGCCCGGGACGAGCTGGGCCTGCGCTCGGCGGTGCTGGTGGCCAACCCGGTGCCGGCGGACGAGCAGCTCGACCCGGCCCTGCACGACCGGGCGCTGGCCGAGGCGTGGGAGGAAGCCCGGCGGCAGGGCGTCGGCGGCCACGACATCACGCCGTTCCTGCTCGACCGGATCCGCAGCGCCACCGGCGGGCGCAGCCTGGCGGTCAACATCGCGGTCTACCGGAACAACATCGAGCTGGCCACCGCGATCGCCACCGCCCTCGCCGAGGCGGCCTAGGAGGCGTTTGCGCTGGTCACATGGGCCGTGCGTGTTTTGCGTCGCTATTAGCACGCACACGGCCTCTGTGCCTGCCGGAATGCTGCTCCAGGTGTCGGCCGCGGAACGCCGCGCGGGTGCTGTGGGAGCGGGCGGAGCAGCGGTTTTGGGTCGCTTGGACGAGCTGCGCGGTCTCGGCCAGCCCGCTGTACTGTTCAGTAGGTCGTGCAGGGGTCAGCGCGGCGGCAACGGAGCAGGAGGAAACTCGGCGTGAAGGCGGAATCGGCCACCGCTGAACAGGCGGGCAGTGGGCAGAACGTGGTCAAGTCCGCCGACCGCGCGCTGGTGATCCTGGAACTGCTCTCCCGCGGCCGGCACCGGCTCAGCGACATCGCCGAAATCCTCCGGCTGCCGCTGTCCAGCGTGCACGGCCTGCTCGGCACCCTGGTGCACCGCGGCTTCGCCGAGTTCGACCAGACCACCCGCACCTACGGGCTCGGCCTGAAGGCGTGGACCGTCGGCCAGGGCTACACCGGGCACCGCGACATCGTCGGCCTGGCGCTGCCGCTGATGGAGCAGCTCGCGCAGCAGACGGGCGAGACGGTGCAGCTGTCCCGGCTGGACGGCACCGAGAACGTCTACATCGCCATCGCCGAATCGCCGCAGCCGATGAAGCTGGTGTCCGCGGTCGGCATGCGGCTGCCCGCGCACGCCGTCGGGCTGGGCAAGGCGCTGCTGGCCGGGCTGCCGGGCGACGAGCTGGAGCGCCGGTACCGCAGCGTGCAGCTGGAGCGCTTCACGGAGAACACCGTCACCGAGCCGGCCGAGCTGCTGGCCGAGGTGGAGCAGGCCCGCGTCCGCGGTTACGCCGTCGACGACGAGGAGTACATCATCGGCTGCCGCTGCGTCGCGATGCCGATCCACGACCACTCCGGCGCGGTGGTGGCGGCCATGTCGGTCTCCGCGCCGACGCCGCGCTGCGGGCCGGACTGGACCGACGAGACCCGCGCGCCGCTGTCCACTGTGGTCTCCTCCGTGGAGCAGCAGCTCCGCCGCTGATCAGGCTTCGTGAGTGAGGAAGCCGGCAAGAACCGGCTTCCTCACTCACGAGCCGAACTGGACGGAGCGCTTGGCCAGGCCCCACCAGAAGCCGTCGATGGCGATCTTCTGCCGGTCGAGGTCCGAGCCGGCGGCGCCCAGCGTGACGAACAGCGGGGCGAAGTGCTCCGTGCGCGGGTGCGCCAGGCGGCCCGCCGGGGCCTTGCGCTCGAAGTCGAGCAGCGCGTCGACGTCGCGAGCCTCCAGCGCCTGCTTGCCCCAGTCGTCGAACTCCGTCGACCAGCTCGGGGTGGTCTCGGCGCGCAGCGCCGCGAGGTTGTGGGTGAAGAAGCCGCTGCCCACGATGAGCACGCCTTCGTCGCGCAGCGGTTCGAGCGCCTGGCCGATGCGCATTAGGCGCTCCGGCTCCAGCGTCGGCATGGAGATCTGCAGCACCGGCACGTCGGCGTCGGGGTACATCTCCTTCAGCGGCACGTAGGCGCCGTGGTCGAGCCCGCGCTCCGGGAAGTCCTGCACCGGGGTGTCCGGGCCGCGCAGCAGCGAGCGCACCCGCGCGGCGAGTTCCGGGGCGCCGGGCGCGGCGTACTGGACCGAGTAGTAGTGCTCCGGGAAGCCCCAGAAGTCGTACACCAGCGGCACGGTCGTCGTGGCGCCGATCGCCAGCGGGGCCTCCTCCCAGTGCGCCGAGATGATCAGGATGGCCTTCGGCTTCGGCAGATCCCGCGACCAGGCGGCGAGCTGCCCGGGCCACTGCGGGTCGTCGGCCAGCGGCGGGGCGCCGTGGCTGAGGTAGAGGGCGGGCATCCGGCCCGTCGCCGGAGCGGTCATGGCGATCCTCCTCGTTCGAATTTGAACTACACCTCCGAAGGTACGCCGTTGTTCGAATTTGAACAAGCTAGGCTGGTGGGCATGACGGAACCGCGCTGGCTCGACGCCGAGGAGATGGCCGCCTGGAACGCCTTCCTGGAGGCGAGCAACCTGGTCGCCCGGCGGGTCGAGCAGCAGCTGCGCGAGCAGGCCGGGCTGTCGCACCCGCAGTACGAGATCCTGGTCCGGCTCGCCGCCGAGCCCGACGGCGAGATGCGCATGACCGAGCTCGCCCAGCTGGTGGTGACCTCGAAGAGCGGCCTGACCTACCAGGTCACGCAGCTGGAGAAGGCGGGTCTGGTGCGCCGCCGGACCTGCGACACCGACGACCGCGGCGTCATCGCCGGGCTCACCGACGCCGGCCGGGAGAAGTTGCGCGAGGCCGCGCCCGGGCACGTCGAGCTGGTCCGCGCGAACCTCATCGACGTGCTCAGCCGCGACCAGCTGCGCGCCATCGCGACCGGACTGGGGGCGGTGACCCGCGCGCTCCGCGAGCGGCCTTGACGGCGCGCTCGCGTCCCTGATCAAATTTTCAGGACACCGAAGTCTCTTCTGGTATGTGAAGGCGCATGCCTGCTCGTGGGGTATTGCCTTCTGGACCGGTTCCGTGGAAAGTCTGAGGGCTGCCGTGCCGATGGGCTCGGGGCGCACCGCGTCCCACCCGGCCGCCCGGACGCCGCGGCAGGACCGAAGGAAGTTGCGTGGCGCAGCGCGACCGCCACGCGCATTTCGAAGGAGAGAGATGAAGTTTCTGAGGTTGGGTCCGGTGGGGGCCGAGCGCCCGCACGTGGCGGACGACCAGGGCCGGGTGTTCGAACTGAGCCCGATCACCGACGACATCGACGGGGACTTCCTGGCCGGCGACGGCATCCAGCGGGCCCGTGCGGCGCTGGCCGCCGGCGAACTCCCGGCGGTCGACGACCCCGGCGACGGCACCGGCCTGCGGGTCGGCGCGCCGATCGCGCGGCCGATGGCGGTGCTGTGCATCGGCCAGAACTACGCCGCGCACGCCGCCGAGTCCGGCTCGGCCCCGCCGGAGGTGCCGATCCTGTTCTTCAAGCACCCGAACACGGTCGTCGGGCCGTACGACGAGGTGCTGATCCCGCGCGGTGCCGAGCAGACCGACTGGGAGGTGGAGCTGGGCATCGTGATCGGCCGCCGGGCCCGCTACCTGGACAGCGCGGAGGAGGCGCTCGCCAGCATCGCCGGGTTCGTGGTGTCCAACGACGTGTCCGAGCGGGCGTTCCAGAAGGACCACTCCGGCGGGCAGTGGTCCAAGGGCAAGTGCTGCGAGACGTTCAACCCGGTCGGCCCGTGGCTGGTCCCGGCCGACGAGATCGCCGATCCGCAGGCGCTGCGGCTGCGGACGTTCGTCAACGGCGAGGCGCGGCAGGACTCCAGCACGTCGGACATGATCTTCGGCGTGGCGGAGATCGTCAGGCACCTCTCGCAGTACCTGACGCTGGAGCCGGGCGACCTGGTCAACACCGGCACGCCGGAAGGCGTGGCGCTGTCCGGGAAGTTCCCGTACCTGGCCGCGGGCGACGTGATGGAGCTGGAGATCGACGGTCTCGGCCGCCAGCGCCAGCAGCTCAAGTCGGCCTGAGAGCCGCTCGTAGCAAGAAAGACGGCGACCCGGCACCGAACCCCCTCGGTGCCGGGTCGCCGTCTTCGTGGAACTCCGCTGCGTCGACCCCCAGCGCGACGCTGCTGATTCCAGATCAGGCCGCCAGCTTCCGCGCCTTCGCGTAGCGGTTGTTGGCCGGCAGCCAGCACAGCACGACCGCGATGACCGCGGTCGCCAGGCCGATGTAGCCCATGGTGTTCACCAGCCCCGGGCCGCCGTCGTCGAAGGCCGCCGCCAGGCCACCGATCAGCGACAGGATCGCGAAGATGGTGACCAGCACGCGCGACCAGGTCGAGCCCTTGATCGCGAACAGGGTGAACAGCAGCAGCGGCGCGGCGAAGATGATCAGCAGGAACGCCTTGAAGATCAGCCCGGCGTGCGCGAGCGAGACCATGGTGTCCCACTCGTCAACGGACTTGGCGAGGTCGATGGCCTCCTGGGGGTTGTCGGTGCCCATGGTCTCCATGACCGTGTCGAGGCCGACCAGCGAGGGGTTGTTGATCGCGACGTCGGTCGCGTAGCTGTCGGCGAGGTCGCGGCCGCCTGCGAACAGGTAGATCGCGCCGATCAGGCCGGATAACGCGGAGATCGCGGAGATGACCACCAGCGCCAGCAGCGTGGCGGGCTTCTTCAACGCGGTCTGGACGGGGCCGTCCGCCGGGGGAGCGGTCTGGGAGTACGTCACGGCTGTTTCTCCTTGCCAGGGTTCATGAAAGGGGGGATCGGTGGGGGAATCCGCGGGGCGCGATCACCTCGGCCGGCGGCTGCGGTGCCGCCGGGTGGTCGTGACCCGTTTCCGGGCGGAGCATCCGTCGGGGGAGCCGGTAGCCGTGTCGACCACCGCGCGTCGCTCCCGCTGTCCGACGCGATTTCGCGCAGCGCGGGCCCAAGCGCTGCTGAAACGAGCCTCGTCCGACGCCGCGCCCGGGCAGGGCGCAGCGGTGGTGATGCGCATGGTGCTTCGCGAATCCTCTCCAAGCGGGTTGCGGTGCTCACGCCACCGCAGGGCCCGCGTCCGTGCGAATTGCCCCGAGCTGACCGGTCGGTGCGAACCGAACCGGGCGGTCGTCGAAGGACCGCCGTTGGGGCGAGGCAGATCATTACACCGCGCCGCAACGGATTCCAGCACTTTTCGGAAAAATTCCGCAGATCATTAGTTCTGGCACGCAGATCAGTTCGGCGCACTACACTCCGGCGCGGGAAAGGGATAGAGAGAGGGACGCATGCCGTGCCGTTAGCCGGAACCGCCAGCCTGCCCGCGACCGACCTGCGCAGCCGCCTGCTGCAATCACCGTCCGCTTTGCTGGACACCACAATGGACCAGATGCGGACGCTGGTCCTGGTGCACGAGTTGGGAACGGCGCTGGCAGCGGCGCGTTCGCTCGGGCGCGAGCAGTCCAGCGTGCAGAAGCAGTTGGACACCTTGAACCGGAACTTCACGCAGTTGTGCGGAGAACCGCTCGTCGTCAAGCAGGGGCGCGGGAAGAAGGTGCTGTTCACCGCCTCCGGCGAAGCGTTCGTGGAGATCGCGCGGGACACCTTGGGCGATTGGCTCGACGGGGTGCGCGAAACGCGACGACTTCGTGGCGAAACGGTTACTGTGGGCACCACTCGCTTCACTCTCGGTTTCCTTGCCAATGCGGGTGAACACGTCGCCGAGGAATTCCAGGATCGTGGAATCGATTTGCGCGTCACGCACTTGCGGACCCGAGAGTTGTTGGATGCGTTGCGGACGAAGCAGGCGGACCTCGTCTGCGGCAGCGCGCTGGTGTCCGAGGACGACGCCGTGCTGGCCGAATTCGACGTGATGGAGTGGCGGCGCAGCGGGCTGAGCCTGGTCACCAACTTATCCGGAGAACAGTTGCCGAACCGCGCGTTGCGCGCGAGTGAACTCCACGCGGTGCCGCTGGTGGTTCCGGCGAGCGGGCTGATCTCCGGGTTCCTGCACGGGTGGTTCGGCACCGACTTCCGGGACAAGCTCGACATCGCCGCCGAGATCGACGACGTCCGCTACGGGTTCGACCTGCTGCGCTCGGAACTGCTGCACGGCTGCATGATCGTCACGCAGGGCGTGGGCGAGGCGGCCGGCGACGGGCGGCTGCCCGAAGGCCAGGGCCTGCGCACCATCGAGCTGATCAACGACGTCGGCCCGAAGATGCAGGTGCTGGTGGGCGCCTTCACGCGTCGTGGGGAACGGCAGGGCTACTACGCCGAGCACCCGCTGAACCTGCTCTGGACGGCGCTGGAGCTGGAGAACGCCAAGTGGAAGAGCGGCGAGGTCGCCACCGCCAAGGCGTCCTGACGCAATTTCAATGGAAATCAGAGGTCCGATTTCCATTGAAATTGCGGAAGTTGTCCACAGGTCGGGGGAGTTGTCCACAGGGTCCTGCGGTCGGTGCTGGGTGTCAGTCGGTGCCGGTCGGTGCCGGTCGGTGTCGGTCGGTGCTGGGTGTCGTTGGTTGTCGTTGGTGCTGTCGGGGTTTCGTGCTGGGCCGTTCGGGTCTAGGAGAACGTGAAAGCCTTTCGGTTTTGGTTCGGGGTGGCTAGCGTCCGGACTCGGCGACGACCGACCGAGAGGACCTGGCATGCCGCGAAGTTCGCGCACCCTGGCCGCGCTCAGCGCCGCGGCAGTCGTCGGTTCCCTGGTGCTCGCACCGGCTTCGACCGCCGAGCCGATCCCGGAACCCGCCCCGGACTACTGCCGGGAGCAGTGTCACCACATCCTGCCGCCCGGCCAGAACGGCAACGCGACCTTCGCCGAACTCGTCGCGCACATGCTGCTGGGCACCCGGCCGCCGCACTCCGATGACCAGCTCGCCAAGTACGACCGCCTCGCCGGCGGTTACCGCGAGCTGACGACCGGAACCATCGACGACTTCTTCAACGACAACTCCTTCGGCGTGCGGCCCGACGACGTCGAGCGGACCTACCGGCCGCGCGAGGACGTCACCATCGTCCGGGACAAGACGGCAGGGATCCCGCACATCTACGGCACCACGCGCTCCGGCACCGCCTACGGCGCGGGCTACGCGACCGCCGAGGACAAGCTGTTCCTGATGGACGCGATGCGCCGCGCCGGGCGCGGCGAGGTGACGCCGTTCGCCGGTGGTGCGCCGGCCAACCGCCAGCTGGAGCAGCAGTTCTTCACCGTCTCGCCGTACACCGAGCAGGAGCTGCAGCAGCAGATCGACACCGTCGCGCGGTACGGCGAGCGCGGGCGCCAGGCCCTCGAAGATGCGAAGTCCTATGTGGACGGTATCAACGAGTACATCGAGAAGTCGTACAACGGGCGCTACTTCCCCGGCGAGTACGTCGCCACCGGGCACGTCGACCCGATCACCAACGCCGGCCGGATCGAGCCGTTCAGGCTCACCGACCTGGTCGTCCTGGCGTCGCTGGTCGGCGCCCAGTTCGGCGGTGGCGGCGGCAACGAGGTGCAGAACGCCGTCGCGCGGATGTCGCTGCACGAGCGGTTCGGCCCGGAGCGCGGCGAGCAGATCTGGGCGGCCTTCCGCGCCGAGAACGATCCAGAAGCGATCAGCACCATCCACGATGGACAGTCGTTCCCCTACGGCGGAACGCCGGCGGATCCGCGCGGCGTCGTGCTGCCCGATCCCGGTTCGGTGTCCGCGCAGCAGCTGATCTTCGACCCGACCGGCTCGGCCGTCGAGGCCGCCGAACCGGCCACCCGGGCGGAATCGAGCAACCCGCCACCGGTCACCGACGACCCGGTGGAGAGCCTGCGCGGCATCTTCGACGACGGCGTGGTGCCCGGCGGCATGGGGCAGGCCCGCGGCATGTCCAACGCGCTCGTCGTCTCCGGCGCGCACACCGAGAGCGGCCACCCGGTGGCCGTCTTCGGGCCGCAGACCGGCTACTTCTCGCCGCAGCTGCTGACCCTGCAGGAACTCCAGGGCCCCGGCATCTCGTCGAAGGGCGCGTCCTTCGCCGGGCTGAGCTTCTACACGCTGCTCGGCCGCGGCCAGGACTACGCCTGGAGCGCCACCACCGCATCGCAGGACATGATCGATTCCTACGCCGTCGAGCTGTGCGAACCCGACGGCCGCCCGGCCACGAAGGACTCGAACTTCTACCGCTTCCGCGGCGAATGCCTGCCGATGCAGACCGTCGAGCGCAAGAACGCCTGGCAGCCGAACCTCGGCGACAACACCCCGCAGGGCTCCTACCGCCTGGTGTCCTTCCGCACCCGCTACGGCCCGGTGACGCACCGGGCGACGGTCGACGGGCAGCCGGTGGCGTTCGCGCGGGCCCGCTCGACGTTCCTGCACGAGGTCGACTCGATCATCGGGTTCCAGAAGTTCAACGACCCGGGCGCGATCACCTCGGCGGCGGACTTCCAGCGCGCCGCCCACGACATCAACTACACGTTCAACTGGTTCTACGCCGACGCGACCGACACGGCGTACTTCAACTCCGGGGCGAACGTGGTGCGCAAGCCCGACGTCGACCCGAGCATGCCGATCGCCGGCAACCCGGCGTTCGAGTGGCAGGGCTGGAACCCGGCGGACAACACCGCGGCCTACGCCCCGTTCCACGAGCACCCGAACTCGATCAACCAGGACTACTACATCAGCTGGAACAACAAGCAGGCGCCCGGCACCGCGGGGGCCAAGGCGGAGAAGGGCGCGGTGCAGCGGGGTGACCTGCTCGACCGCCGCGTCGCCGAGCACATCGCGTCGGGCGGCAAGTTCGACCGCGTCACGCTGACGCAGGCGATGGCCGACGCGGGCGTCACCGACCTGCGCGCCGAACGGGTGCTCCCGGACCTGCTGCGGCTCATCGACAGCCAACCGGTCACCGATCCGGAGACCGCGGTGCTGGTCGACCGGCTGCGAGAGTGGCTCGCCGACGGCGGCAGGCGGGTGGAAACCTCGCCGGGCAGCAAGGAGTACGCGCACGCCGAGGCGATAGAGCTGCTCGACGCGTGGTGGCCGCGGCTGGTGCGCGGCGAGTTCGAGCCGGCGGTGGGCGCCGACGCCTACCGGGCGATGACGGACATGATGCAGATCAACGAGTCGCCATCGGGCTGGCAGAACGGCGAGCCCGGCCTGCACGTCGGCCAGGGCCACCAGGGCTCGGCGTTCCAGTTCGGCTGGTTCGGGCAGGTGTCCAAGGACATCCGCGCGGTGCTGGGCGAGCCGGTGCCCGGCGGGTTCGGCGAGCCGCTGTGCGGCGGCGGTGACGCCGGGGCGTGCCGGCAGATGCTGCTGGACACCCTGCGGCAGGCCGCGGAGACCCCGGCGACGGACACCTATCCCGGTGACGCGGACTGCAAGCCCGGCGACCAGTGGTGCGCGGACGCCATCCTGCAGACCAAGATGGGCGGCATCAGCCAGCAGAAGATCAACTGGCAGAACCGTCCGACGTACCAACAGGTCGTTGAGTTCCCGACCCACAGATGAGGGCCTGACCCCGAGGTGCCTTCTCGACGACCGGGTGTGGTGCGGGCGGATGATCGCGCATACCGTGAGGTCCGACGAACGGAGGGCGCTGTGGGCGATCTTGGGACCGTGTTGGGCCGACTCGACGACATCCGGGCTGATCTCACCGAGCTGTACAAGGACCTGCACGCGAACCCGGAGCTGTCCTTCGCCGAGCACCGGACGGCCGCCGAGGTCGCACGCCGGCTGGAGGCGCTGGGCCTGGAGGTCACCACCGAGGTCGGGCGCACCGGCGTGGTCGGCGTGCTCCGCAACGGCGACGGGCCGACGGTGCTGCTGCGCGCGGACTTCGACGCGCTGCCCGTCCTGGAGCAGACCGGCCTCGACTACGCCAGCACCCGCCGCGGCACCGACCCGGACGGCAACGACGTCCCGGTGATGCACGCCTGCGGCCACGACATGCACGTCACCTGCCAGCTCGGCGCGCTGGACCTGCTGGTCGCGGCCCGCGACCGGTGGGCGGGCACGATCGTCGCGGTGTTCCAGCCCGCGGAGGAGATCGGGGCCGGTGCGCAGGCGATGATCGACGACGGCTTCCTCGACCGGTTCCCGAAGCCGGACGTGTGCCTGGGCCAGCACGTCTTCCCGTTCGAGTCGGGGGCGGTCGGCATGATCAGCGGCCCCAGCATGTCCGCCGCCGACGGCCTGAAGGTCACCATGTTCGGGCGCGGCGCGCACGGTTCCCAGCCGCAGAACGCCATCGACCCGGTCGTGATGGCCTCGGCGACCGTGATGCGCCTGCAGACCGTCGTGTCCCGGGAGGTCGCCCCGAGCGACACCGCGGTGGTCACCGTGGGCTCGATCAAGGCGGGCACGAAGGACAACATCATCCCCGACCAGGCCGAACTGCGGGTCAACATCCGCTCCTTCGACGAGCGGGTCCGGGAACACGTGATCGCGGCCGTGCAGCGCATCGTGCGCGCCGAGGCGATCGCCGCCGGGGCCGAGCGCGAGCCGGAGTTCGAGCGGCTCACGGACTTCCCGGTGCTGGTGAACGATCCTGAGGTCACCGGCCGGACGACGGCGGCGCTGCGCAAGGAGCTCGGCGACGGCCAGGTGCAAGAACTGCCGCCGGTGGTCGGCAGCGAGGACGTCGGCCTCTTCGGCACCGCGGCGGGCGTGCCGACCTGCTACTGGTTCTTCGGCGGCACCGACCGGGAGAAGTGGCGGGCGGCGAGGGACGCGGGCACCCTCAACCGGGACATCCCGTCTAACCACTCGCCGTTCTTCGCCCCGGTCGTCGAGCCGACCCTGACGACCGGCGTGACGGCGATGACCACGGCGGCCCTGGAGTGGCTGGCGAAGAGCTGACCGTTCGGCGCGGTTTCCGCGGAAACCGCGCCGAACGTCACGTGCCGGTGGCGCCGTCGATGCGTTCGCGCAGCATGTCGGCGTGGCCGTTGTGGCGGGCGTACTCGGCCAGCAGGTTGAACATGACCCAGCGCAGCGAGATCGGCTCGCCGGTGGAGCGGCGGATGCCGGTGTCGTCCAGCGAGGCGGCCGCGGCGACGATCTCGCGGGACCTCGCGCACTCCGCCCGCCAGGTCTCCAGCGCGGCCGCGAAATCACCGCCCAGGTCGTCGAAGTCCTGGTCCGGATCGTCGTCGGAGTAGTACAGCATCGGCACGTCCTCCTGGGCGAACTGGATGCGGAACCACCACCGCTCGACCCCGGCGAGGTGCCGCACCAGGCCGTGCAGCGAAAGCCCGGAAGGCTCGACGAGCCGGGCGGACAGCTGCGCGGCCGGCACGTCGGCGCACTTCAGGGCCAGGGTTTCCCGGTGCCAATCCAGGAAAGCGTTGAGCGTCTCCAGCTCGCTGCCGGTCCGCGGCGGCTCGGCCCGATCGCCGCCGGCCCACCGAAGCGAAGTGCTGACTGGGATTATTTCCGACACGATGCCCTCCGATCGAAGAACCGAACCTTCCCACCGCCCTCCGACATTCCAGGCCGTTCGGTCGGTCACCGGTGTGGGGTCGGGTCGGTGAGGAGGGCTTCGACCAGGTCGGCCGGGGGCGGGCTGGGTTGGTCGGTGAAGTGGGCGAAGAACGCCGACTGGAGGCAGGCGCCGAGGAGGAGCGCCGCCAGGGCTTCCGGGTTCGCTTCCCGGTCGATCGCTCCCGCTCGCTGCTCGGCCGCGAGGTAGGCCGCGAGCTTCTCGCGCACCACGTTGGGCCCCATGTTCCGCTCCTGCAGCGCGGTTCGGTGGGCCGCCAGCAGGGCCGGTTCGGAGAACAGGGACGCCGCGATCGGGAACGTGTCGGCGTAGAAGTCGATCGCTTCGGCCGCGACCTCCTCCAGCGTTTCCCGCACGGCCCCGCGTCCCGCGCGCTCGTCCAGCGCGGCGAGCAGCTCGTGGATGTTGCTGGGCACGCGTTCCATCAGGACGCCGAGGAACAGGTCGGTCTTGTCGCGGAAGTGCTTGTACAGCGCGGCTTCCGAGTAGCCAGCCTCCTTGGCGATCTCCTTGGTGGTGGCGCGGGCGAGGCCGCGGGTGCGCATCACTTGCGCTGCGGCGTCGAGCATCCGGTCGCGAGTTCCCACGGCGCACCTCTCGTTGACAAGTTGGTGAGTGTTCACCCACCATAATGGTTAGTGAACACTCACCAACTCGATGGGGTGCGGAACATGCGGATCACGATCTTCGGGGCGTCCGGCGGCACCGGGAAGCACCTGCTCGAACAGGCCTGCGCGGCGGGGCACGAGGTCACCGCCGTGGTGCGGGACCCGGCGCGGCTCGCCCACGACCACCCGGGGCTGACCGTGGTGACCGCCGACGTGATGGACCCCGCCGCGATCCGGCCGCACGTGGCCGGCCGGGACGCGGTGATCTCGGCGATCGGCTCGCGCGACCTGAAGCCGACCACCATCCAGACCGACAGCACCAGGAGCATCCTCGACGCGATGGCCGCCGCCGGTGCGCGCCGGTTCCTCGTGGTCAGCAACTGCGGCATGCTCGCCGATGGCGACGGCCCGGTGACCAAGCACGTGGTCAAGCCGATCCTGTGGCGCATCCTCCGGAACCCCTGGACTGACATGGGTCACATGGAGGAGGTCGTCCGGGCCAGCGGCCTGGACTGGACGATCATCCGGCCGCCGCAGCTCACGAACGGCCCGCGCACCGGCCGGTACCGGATGGCGGTCGACCGGAACGTGCGCGGTGCCAAGCGGATCTCGCGGGCGAACGTCGCCGACTGCCTGCTGCGCGAGCTCGCCGATCCGGGCTCGGTGGGCAAGGCGATCGCGGTCGCCAACTGAACCCGGCTACTTCGTGACCAGCCCGATGTCGAGGTTCGGAAACTGGTTGATCTTGCCGTCGGTCAGCGCGACGACGGCGGTGGCGGTGCCGTCGGCCGGGTCGGCGTCGGAGTCGGTCTCCGGCGCGCCGACGTGCTGCGGCGAGAATCCCATGCCCTCGGGCGGGACGAAGCGCAGGACGTAGGTGCTGGTGCCCTGGTTCGGCATCGCGTAGTGCCCGGTGCCGTCGCTGCCGCTGCCCCACCTGCCGATCCAGAACCGGATGTCGGGCAGCAGCGGCTCGTCCGCCTGGCGTTGCCCGTCGGCGTTGAGGTCGTGCCAGGTGACGCCGGTGATGTCGCTGCCGAGCTTGCCGAAGTCGGCGGTGCTGGTGCCGCCGGGGTGCACCTCGACGACGACCTCGTCCGGCGTGGTCATCTGGTAGCTGATCGGGTTGATGCCGACCCGGTACCGGCCAGGCGGCACGCCCGGAATCTCGTACGTGGCATCGGGATTCGTCCCGACCGTCGCCACCCAGCCGCCGTCCAGGTGGTACAGCCCGACCGCGCTGCCGCCGCTCGGTTCGCCGGGCTGCCAGACGCCGTCGGCGTTGCGGTCGAAGTAGTGCAGCCCGCGCACGGTCCCGGTCGGCGGCTCGGCTGCCGCCGGCATCGCCGTTCCCAGCAGCGCCAACGCGCTCGCCGCCACGAAAACCGCGCCTCTTCCCGTCATCACGCCTCCGCTCGCAGTGGGTACCCGTTCTGCGTCGAAGACGCGCTCCGCCCGGTCGCGGTTGCCCGCGCGGCGGCCAGGAGCGCTCACGACTCGCGTTCTCAGCGGCGGACGCGGTAGGTGATGTGCGTGACCAGCGAGGCGGGACGTGCCGAAACCAGTTCCAGGTCCAGCGCGGGCACGCCGTCGAACAGCCGCTCGCCGGCGCCGAGCGCGACGGGGGCGATGTGGGTGCGCAGCTCGTCGATGAGCCCGGCGCCGAGGTACTGGTTGATCGTGGCCGCGCCGCCGGAGATCGCGACATCGCGGTCGCCCGCGGCCTTCCTAGCCTGGTCGAGCGCGGATTCGAGGCCGTCGGTGACGAAGGTGAAGGTGGTGCCGCCGGCCATGGCCAGGGGCTCGCGCGCGTGGTGGGTGAGCACGAAGACCGGGGCGTGGTACGGCGGCTCGTCGCCCCACCAGCCCGTCCAGTCCAGGTCCCACTCGCCGCGGATCGGCCCGAACATGTTGCGCCCCATGATGTAGGCGCCGGCCGCGGTGACCGCGTCCATCTCGGCCTTGTTCTCGTCCCCGGTCTCGAACATCCAGCGGTGCAGCTGGTCGACCGGGCCCTCGCCGAAGGGCTTGTCGTGGCTCTGGCCGGGCCCGGCGACGTACCCGTCGGCCGAAACGGTGATGTCGCAAACCACCTTGGACATGGGTTCTCCCGTGTTCGCGTCCCATCCGATTGCGTTTTGCAACCGGTAGTGGGACCATATACGGAACCGGATGCAGAGTGCAAGCGGTTTCTGATCGAAGGAGGTTTCGGTGAAGGACGAGCGCCGATCCGGATGCCCGATCAACCTCGCCGTCGAGGTGCTCGGCGACAAGTGGTCGCTGGTCGTCATCCGGGACATGATGTTCGGCAACCGCAGGCACTTCCGCGAGCTGCTGAACAACTCCGAGGAAGGCATCGCCTCGAACATCCTCGCGTCGCGGCTGCAGCGCCTCGTCGAGAACGGGCTGGTGTCGAAGGTCGCCGATCCGAGCCACAAGCAGAAGGTGATCTACAGCCTCACCGAGACCGCCATCCAGCTCGTCCCGGTCATGGCGCACCTCGGCGCCTGGGGACGCCGCCACCTGCCGGTGACGCGCGAGCTGGCCATCCGCGCCGAACTGCTCGAACGGGGCGGCCCCGAGCTGTGGGACGAGTTCATGGACGAGTTGCGGGAGCAGCACCTGGGCATCCCGCGGCCGGCCGGAACCGAATCGGTCTTCGCCCGCCTGCGCGCCGCCTACGAGGCGGAACTCGCGCGGGAGTGACGCGGTTCCCGCGCTTGGCGACGTTGTTCAGCGGGCCATGAGCTCGCGCATCCGGGCGCAAGGTGTGTTCGCGGGCGTGCTGCCGCCGGGAACCGCGCTGAGCACAACGGATTTCGACGACCGCGTGAGGTCAAGCAGCCGAGCACCGAGGTGGCGCAGACCGGCGAGGTCCTCGCCGGTCTGGCCATCACGCCCTGACCTCGCCCGTTGATGCCGGTTGGGCATCTATTCCCCACCGAATCGGTATTGGTCCGGGCGCGCGCGAATGTGCAAGGCTCGCAACGTGATTCGGCCAGCTGCAACGGAGGGGCGAACGTGCCGACCGACAAGACACTGAGCCTTGCCGAGGCGATAACCCGGCACGTCCGCGACGGGCAGACGGTGGCGTTGGAGGGCTTCGGCCACCTGGTCCCGACCGCCGCCGCGCACGAGATCATCCGGCAGGGCGTCACCGGCCTGACCCTGGCGCGGATGACCGGCGACACGCTCGTGGACCAGCTGCTCGCGGCCGGGTGCGTGACCAAGCTGATCTCGTCGTTCGTCGGCAACAGCTCCGCCGGGTCGCTGCACGAGCTGCGGCGGCGCATCGAGCACCACGATCCGGAGCCGCTGGAGTTCGAGGAGTACAGCCACGGCGGCATGGTCGCCCGCTACGCCGCCGGCGCGGCCAAGCTGCCGTTCGCGCCGATCCGCTCCTACACCGGCAGCGACCTGGTCGCGCTGAACCCGCTGATCAAGAGCGTCACCGATCCCTACGGCGGCGGCGAGATCCACGTGGTGCCCGCGCTGAACCCGGACGTCTCGATCATCCACGCTCAGCGCGCCGACCGGGCCGGGAACGTGCAGGCCTGGGGCATGCTCGGCGTCCAGCAGGAAGTGGCGTTCGCCGGCGGGTCGGTGATCGTGACCGTCGAAGAGGTCGTCGACGACGACGTGGTCCGCTCCGACCCCAACCGCACCATCGTGCCGTCGCACGTGGTCGACGCCGTGGCGGTGTGCCCGCGCGGCGCGCACCCGGCGCCGGTGCAGGGCTACTACGACCGCGACGACCGGTTCCAGCGGGAGTGGTCGGAACGGGCCCGCGACGCGGCCGCGCTGCGGGCGTGGATCGACCGGCACATCCGCGGCACCGAGGACCACGCCGCGTTCATCGCCAGCCTCGGCGAGGGCTACTGGGACCGGCTGGAGATCGACGAGCAGCTGTCGACGCCGGTCGATTACGGGAGGCGGCGATGACCGACACCACCAGCAGCGAACTCCTCGCGGTGACCGCGGCGCGCGAGCTGGCCCGCCGCCGCGTGGTCTTCGCCGGGCACGGCCTGCCGACCCTGGCGGTCTCGCTGGCCCAGCGCACGGTGTCGCCGGAGATCGAGATCGTCTACGAGTCGGGCGTGACCGGCGCGCACCCGGTGGACCTGCCACAGAGCATCGCCGACTCGATGCTCGTCACCGGCGCCGAGTGCGTGCTGGGCATGCCGCAGCTGTTCAGCTACATCCTGCAGGGACAGCGGATCGACGTCGGATTCCTCGGCGCCGCGCAGATCGACCGGTACGGCGGCCTCAACTCGTCGCTCATCGGGGACTGGGCGAAACCGAAGGCGCGGCTGCCCGGTTCCGGCGGCGCGCTCGAGGTGATGGCCAACGCCGGGGAGATCTTCGTCGTGATGCGCCGGCACACCGCGCGCACGTTCGTCGACGAGCTGGACTTCTGCACCTCGCCCAGTCCGCGCCGGGCCCGCGAGGCGGGTGGCGGCGTGCAGCCGCACGGCAAGGGCGTCACGCGGGTGATCACCGACCTGGGGATCATGGCGCGCGACGGCATCGACGACGAGCTCGAACTGGTCGCGGTGCACCCGGGCGTGACCGCCGAGCAGGTCCGCGCCGCCACCGGCTGGGACCTGAAGGTCGCCGACGATCTGGCGGAGATCGCGCCGCCGTCCGGCGACGAGCTGCGGCTGCTGCGGGACGAACTCGACCCGAACCGCATTTACCTGCGCTGACCTGCATCGATGCCTGCGCCGGGCCTCGCGCCGAGGCCCGGCGCAGGCTTGTCGGTGCTAGAACTACCGGTGCTCGGTCCGCACTCGCACCAGGTAGGTAGCCATGGATCTTCGGCACATCGAGGCCTTCATCGCGGTGGCCGAGGAGCTGCACTTCGGCCGCGCCGCCGAGCGCCTGCACACCACGCAGCCGCCGCTGAGCCGCCAGATCCGCCAGCTGGAGCGGTCCTTGGGCGCGTCGCTGCTGTCCCGCACCACGCGCCGGGTCACGCTCACCCCGGTCGGCGAGGCGTTCCTGCCCGCCGCGCACAAGGTCTTGAAGTCCGTCGAGGAGGCGGCCGCGGTGGCGGCGTCGGCGGCGCACGGCGAGATCGGGACGGTGCGCATCGGCGTCGGCGGCGTCGGGCCGCTGGCGTGCCTGCCGGGCCTGGTGAAGCGGCTCAACGCGGAGAAGCCCGGGATCGAGCTCGTCGTCGTCGGCCAGGTGTACTCGCAGGCGGGGTTCGACATGGTCGCCGACGGCAGCCTCGACCTCGCCTTCGTCCGGTTGCCCGCGGTCCGCGAGGGCGTTTCGACGCGGGTGGTGTTCGACGAACAGCTGATCGTCGCGGTGGCGCCCGACCACCCGCTGGCCGGGGCCGAGTCCGTGGCGCTCGCCGAGCTGGCCGAGGAGCGGTTCATCGCCTACCCGCCCGGCGGCGTGTCCAGCCTCCGTGACCTGATGGTGCACGCCTGCGTGGACGCCGGTTTCACGCCCCGGATCGTCCAGTACGGACCCGAGACGAGCACCATCATGGCGATGGTCGCCGCCGGGCTCGGGGTGACGCTGACCGTCACCTCGGTGATCGACGTGATCAGCAACGTCGTCTTCGTGCCGCTGGCCGGCCGGCCGTACCGGACGCAGGAGGCCATCGCGTGGAGCCAGGAGCACCTCTCCCCGGCGGCAGCGGCGGTCCTGCGGATCGCCGAGGAGGTGCTCCCGACCCCGTGATCGCCCGGAATTGATGTCGGCGGCGTATCAGTCCGCGACAAATCTTGTATTGGACGGGACGAAGTTCCGCCTGCGAGGCTTCTCCTCCAGTGGCAGCAGTCACATCGACCTGTCCTCGACCGCCCGCGGGCGGAGAACCCCTGTGCCGCACGGGGTTTCCTCAGCGTGGAGGAGCGCATCTCTTGAGCACCGTGATTCCCCCGGCCGCGCCGCGCGCGGACGGCGACGAGCTCGTCGTCCCGCCGGCCGACCTGCGCCGCGCGGCCGTGTCCTCGTGGCTCGGTTCCGCCTTGGAGTACATGGACTTCACCCTGTACACCCTGGCGGCGGCGCTGGTGTTCGGCCCGCTGTTCTTCCCCGAGCAGTCCCCGGCGGTGGCGCTGATCGCGAGCTTCGGCGTCTACGGCTCGGGCTTCCTGATCCGCCCGGTGGGCGGGCTGTTCTTCGGCCGGGTCGGTGACCGGCACGGGCGCAAGGTCGTGCTCATCGCCACGCTGGCGATGATGGGCCTGGCCACCGCCGGAATCGGCCTGCTGCCGACCTACGCGCAGATCGGCGTCTGGGCGCCGCTGCTGCTGACCGTGCTGCGCCTGGTCCAGGGCTTCGGCGCGGGCGCGGAGCTCGCCGGCGCGTCGCTGTTGATGGTCGAGTCCGCCCCGAAGCACAAGCGCGGTTTCTTCGGCTCGGTCGTCGCGATGGGCACCAACTCCGGCATCTTCCTGGCGACGGTGCTGTGGTTGTCGCTGTCGCAGATGCCCAAGGAGCAGTTCATGAGCTGGGGCTGGCGGGTGCCGTTCCTGCTGAGCCTGGTGACCACGTTCGTCGCGCTGTACCTGCGGACGTCGGTGAAGGAATCGCCGGTGTTCGAGGAACTGCGCCGCCGTCGCGAGGCGCAGAAGCACGAGGCCGAGCATGGCAGCGTGTGGCGGGACGTCGCGAAGGCGAAGAAGCCGTTCCTGCTGTCGCTGGCCATCCGGGTCTCCGAGAACGGCGCGGTCTACCTGGTCAAGGGCTTCCTGGTCGGCTACACGGCCTCGACGCTCGGCCTCGCGGGCAGCGTCGCGACGACCGGCGTGATGATCGGGACCGTGATCGGTTTCGCGACGGTGCCGCTGTTCGGCAAGCTCAGCGACCGGTACGGCCGCCGGCCGGTCTTCCTGGCGTTCGCGGTGTTCCAGCTGCTGTTCGCGGTGCCGGCGCTGGCGCTGATCCACACGGAGAACCCGGTGATCATCGCGATCGTGTTCGCGGTCTTCGTGGGCGGGCCGCTGCCGAACCTCTACGGCGTGGAATCCCCTTGGCTGGTCGAGATGTTCGGCGCCAAGCACCGCTACACGTTCATGTCGACGGTCAAGGAGGTCGGCGCCGTCCTGTCGGGCGGCCTGGCCCCGATCCTCACCGCCGGGGTGATGGCGGCGGCGGCCCCGGCGTGGTGGCCGATCGCGGTGATCATGCTCGCCTACGCGGCGATCGGCGTCCTCGGAGCCTGGCTGGCCCCGGAGACGAAGGACCGCGACCTGTCGGCGGAAGCCGACGCCTGCTGACCGGCGCGACGATCTCGAACGCCTGAGCCCGGGGTGCCCGTGTTCGTGCAGTTTCAATTGAAACTGCACGAACACGGGCACTCTGCACAAGGCATCACCCTGCGGGGATGCCAGTTTCAATTGAAACTGCACCACATCTGTGCAACGAGGACCGGTCGGTCCGGGCTCACGCGTCGACGTCCAGGGAGATGCCGTTCTTGGCGCGGTTCAGGGACTCCTCTGGTGCGGGACCGTCGGGGTTCTCGGTCGCCAGGGCCTGGTTGAGCGCGACGAACGGGCGCATCCGCCGCTCGTAGGCGGCGAAGGCGGCGGTGTGGTCGGTGCCGGACCGGCCCAATTCGTCGCCGAGCACGTACGCGCCGACGAGGGCCAGGCTGGTGCCCTGGCCGGACAGCACCGAGGCGCAATACCCGGCGTCGCCGATCAGCGCTACCCGGCCAGTCGTCCACCGGTCCATGCGGATCTGGGACATCACGTCGAAGTAGAAGTCCGGTGCCTCCGCCATCGCCGACAGCAGCTTCGGGACTTCCCATCCGAGATCGGCAAGCCGCTCGGCCATGATCTGCTTCTGCTGTTCGGTGTCCCGGTAGTCGTAGGTCACCGGCTCGGACATGAAGCCGAGGGTGACCCGCAGCTCGGTGTTGTCGCGCACCGGGTAGACGCCGCCACCGGCACCCGAAGTCCCGTCCCGGAACCACACCTGCCAGTTGTCCAGGCCCAGGACGTTGGCCATCGGGAAGATCGCCAGGTACTGGCCGAGATGCGTGCTGAACTGCTGCTCCGGCCCGAAGACGAGCCGACGCACCGTGGAGTGCAGGCCGTCCGCGCCGATGACCAAGTCGAAGGTGCGGAAGCCGCCGCGCTCGAACTCGACCCGGACGCCGTGCTCGTCCTGCTGCAGGGCGTTGATCGAGTCGCCGAAGACGTGCTCGACCCGGTCCCTCGTCACCGCGTGCAGCATCGCGGTGAGGTCCTCGCGCAGCAGCTCAACGTCCTCGTTGTCCAACCGGCCGCCGCTGAAGGTGTGCTCTTCGGACCGGAACAGCTCGTTGCCCGCACCGTCCAATATGGACATTCCGTGCATCCGGGTGCGTGCGGCCCGCATCGGCTCACCGAGGCCCATCCGGTCCACCACGTCGAGCGCGACGCCGCGGATGTCAACCGCCTGACCGCCATTGCGCGGGCCGGGGCTTCGCTCCACCACGGTCACCGAGAAGCCCTTGCGTTGCAGCCAGTAGGCCAGGGTCGGGCCGGCGATACCGGCTCCGGAGATCAGGACTTTCCGCATGGGATTCTCCACTGCTTTGACGATGTACGCGTCCGTGCGTACATCGCACACAGTGTCATTTCTTCCGCAGAGCAGCCAAAACTGGCGTAGTACAGTTGCCCATCTGTACTAGCACAGATTGGAGGTGCGCATGCCGGCGGAACCGCGGTACCTGGCCATCGCCGCCGAACTCCGGCGCAGGATCGCGCAAGGCGAGCCGGCCCCCGGCGCGAAGGTGCCGTCCACCCGCAGGATTGCCGCGGAGTGGGGAGTTGCGGCGGCCACGGCGGCCAAGGCGCTGGCCGCTTTGCGACAGGAGGGGCTGATCCGCGCTGAGCCCCGCTCGGGCTACGTGGTCGAGGGCTCCAGCCGCCCGGCGGCGACCAAGCCCGCCCACCGGTCCGCGCCGCACGGCCGGCCGGAGGACCTCACCCGTGGCCGGATCGTGCAAGCCGCCATCGAGATCGCTGACAACGAGGGACTGGCCGTGCTGTCGATGCGCGGCGTCGCGGCCCGGCTCGGGGTCGCGCCGATGTCGCCGAACCGGCGGCATCCGTGGCTGGCCCAGCTGACCCCGATCACCCGGCCGCTGCCGCTGCCCAACCTGGCGGTGCACGCGGAGTTCGCGCTCGCTGCACTGGACGGTCTCAACCTCGGCGCAGCCGCGATGTGCGACCTGCACGTGCTGCTCGTCAGTCACGTGCAGGGCATCGCGGTCCACCTCGAACGGGAGCAGCAGGCACTCGGTGCGTCCGGGTTGTCCGAGGACGAGTGGATGGACAACCAGGCGCCGAGCCTGGAGGCGATCACCGGCACGGGGCGCTACCCGACATTCACCAGGATGCTCACCACGCTGTCCGCCGAAGGCTATGACCTGATCCTGGACGATCTGTTCGAGCTGGGCCTGCGCTCGCTGCTCGACGGCCTGGCCATCCGGATCTGCAAGTCGGCGGGCTCCGGCGAGCTCGGTTGAGCCGTCGCTCGGGCAGCGCGGCCTGGGACCGCGCCGCACGATGACCGGACCGGTGAGGACGTCCGCGGCCGAGTTCGCGCACCACGCGCCGCGCAAGGGTGTTCCGCACTCGCGAAGCCGAACCGGCCTCGTAGCGAACGGAAGCCTCCGCCGGCGTCTTTGATGGACAGAACGATTTGGTGTCCGGTGTTGTGCGTCGAGGATTTCCCCCGCGACTGGACGATTTCTTAGGTCCGCAGATGGCCTAAGCGGCTCATAGCGTGCGGGGCATGACGAACGAAGTACGTCCCTTCCGCATCGAAATCCCGCAGGAGCAGCTCGACGACCTGCGGGCGCGGCTGGCCGGCACCCGGTGGCCGGACGAGCTGCCCGGGGTCGGGTGGAGCCGCGGTGTCCCGGTCGGCTACCTCAAGGACCTCGCCGAGCACTGGCGCACCGAGTACGACTGGCGCGCCCACGAGGCGGAACTCAACGCGCACCCCCAGTTCGTCACCGCCATCGACGGGCAGCACATCCACTTCCTGCACGTGCGCTCGCCGGAACCGGGCGCCACGCCGCTGGTCCTGCTGCACGGCTGGCCGGGCGGGGTCGTGGACTTCCTCGACGTCATCGGGCCGCTGTCGGATCCCCGCTCGCACGGCGGTGATCCGGCCGACGCCTTCCACCTGGTGATCCCGTCGCTGCCCGGGTTCGGGTTCTCCACGCCGCTGGCCGGGCCCGGGATGAACGTGGCGCGGATGGCCGGGCTGCTGGCGCGGCTGATGGCCCGGCTCGGGTACGACGGCTACGGCGTGCAGGGCTACGACGCGGGCGCGTGGGTCGGCCCCGCGATGGGCAAGCACGACCCGGGCCACGTCATCGGCGTCCACGTCAACGCCCTGCTCGCGTTCCCGGCCGGCATCGACGGCGAGATGGACGGCCTGACCGAGGTGGAGCAGCGGCGCTGGGAGGCGATGCAGAACTTCAACGACGGCTACCTGCAGTGCAATTCGAAGCGACCGCAGACGGTCGGTTACGGGCTGCACGACTCGCCGGTCGGCCAGCTGGCCTGGATCGTGGAGAAGTTCAAGGAGCTCACCGACCCGCCGGAAGGCCTGCCGGAGGAGAGCGTCGACCGCGACCGGATGCTCACCGACGTCTCGCTGTACTGGCTGACGGGAACGGCCACCTCGGCGGCGCAGATCTACTACGAGGAGATCTCGGCGGCCGACTGGAGCGCGGAGCCGGCGGGCAAGGGCACGGTGCCGACGGGCGTGCTGGTCTCGAACCACGACGTGACGATCCGCCGCTGGGCGGAGCGGGACCACGACATCGTGCGCTGGACGGAGCTGGAGAAGGGCGGCCACTTCCTCGCGATGGAAGAACCGGAAGCCCTCGTCGAAGACGTCCGGACCTTCTTCCGCGACCTCCGCTGAAAGGCGTCTGATGCGTCAGATTCGCCGGGCGAACACGGCTCTGCCAGGCCCCGCCAGGCCGTTGAGAGCGGGGCCGCGCCCGGCGAGGACGTTCCGGCGATGTGCCGGCGTGCTAGCCGAGCGGAAGGGTGGAAACAATCGCTCTCAGCGCCTGACCGGACTCCGCTTGCCTTATTCGCTCGGACAGGACCAAGGCTATCTGGGACGCGTACTGGGCATATTCGGAGTAGCTCTCGGCCCCGGCGTAGATGGCCCCGGCGCAGATCGTCCCGGTCCGGAAGGTCACGACCGCCCTGACGGTATCGCCGATGGGCTGCTCCGTGGAGTACGTCTCTTCGCCGATTTCCAGGCGGTTGGGCATTCGGGTGTGCTGGCGCTCGGCAACGTGCTCTGCCACAACCGCCTCGCAAGCGGACTTCGCATCTTCCCGGCTGCGGTACGTCCAGATCGTGAAATTGACTTCGCCACCTCTGGGGCCGGTGAAGTTCGCCTCGCCGGCGAGCGCGAGGCGGGAGTTCGGCACTCTGACCACCGAGGCCGGCTGCTCGCGGGTCCACCCGGTCGGCATGTCGTCGATGGTCGGCAGCACTTCGTACACGAGGTCCTCGGTGAAGACCACCGGGCCGGCCTGACCTGATCTCCCGCCGCTCGGTTCGGCCGGCGCCGGGCCGGGAGACGTCGCGGAAGGCTCGTCAGGTGCGTTGACCACCACGGTCGTCGTCACCGCTCCGAAAAGCAGTGCGGCCAGGACGATGCCCCAGGTGCCCAGCCGGTAGCTGCGGTGCTTGTCGATGTTTCCGCCCGCGATGTCGGTGCGCGAGAAGGTGATGTCCCTGCCGCTCGCGCTGAGATTCACCTGCTGTGCCTGAATCGCGTGATCGGCGGTCGCCTGGGACACCGACGTCGTCGAGACCATCTGCCGCAGCTGCTCCGCGAATGCCTCGTCAGCGTCGGCCTCTTCCGCGAGCTTGGCGGAAACCATGTTCCGCCGGTTGACCTCTTCGGGTTTCTCCGCCAGGCCGCTCAGCACGGCCGAACCCAACTCGGTGCGCTCCAGGCGATCGCGGACCAACTCGTACAGGCGGCCCGCGGCAGTCTGCTGGGACTGTTCGACCACGCCCGAAGCGATGCCGGACAGGTATCCGGCGACGGATTCGACCGCTTGTGCTGCTAAGGCAGGGATGTCCACGTCCGTCCCCTTCGGCTGGTCTCCGACCGAACGGTCGATCTTATCGCCGTGGGCACGAATTGACCTGCAGTTCGCGCGGATTCGCTGGTTCTGGCCGAACCGGACGCCGAAAAGCACCGCACGGCCCAAGAGCCGCGCCCCGACCGCCTCGTCCCGTGCATCGTCGTTTCGGCGTGGACCGAAACGACGCGGTCCTACGGTGACCGACATGTCATCGCAGACCCGAATCGCCGACCACGCCGCGGTGTCGGCGGCGCTCGCCGACCCCGCATTGACCATGCCACGTGTTCCCGACGGTGGTCCGGCCTCGGGGATTCGTTGGCTGAGGAGGAGTGTCGCGCGTTTCGCCGACGGCGCCGAGCACGACCGACGTCGACGGCAGGCCACCAGCTTGCTGGCCGAGGTGGAGCCGGCCGGGTTGCGCCGGCTGGCCGCGGAACGCACGTGCGCTGCGCTGGACGTCATCGGCGGCGGCCCGTTCGATCTCATGGCGCGGCTGGCTCGCGTGGTACCGATCGACGTGCTCGTCGCCGCCCTCGGCATGCCTCCGGTTCCCGCCGGTGTCGTCGCGGCGGTCGCCAAGGCCTACCAACCCGGCACCGGCGCGGAAGAACCTGCGGACGAGGCGGTCGCCCGGCTCGTCGAAGCATTCGGTGGGGTGCCCGACGAAGCCACCGCGGCCAGGATCGGACTGCTGGTGCAGACCTGCGACGCAACGGCCGGGCTGGTCGGGAACGCGGCCCTGGCCATGCTGAGAGCGGACGGGGAGCGGTCGGTCGACACGATCGTCGCCGAGACGCTGCTGCACGACCCCCCGGTACGGATGACCCGCCGACAGGCATCGAGCACCGGGACGGTCGTCGAGATCGACCTCGCGACGGGCGGCTGTCCCTTCGGAGCGGGGCCGCACCAGTGCCCCGGCCAAGACCACGCGACAGCCATCGCGGCAGGAATCCTGGAGTCAGTCCGGGGCTACGCCCTCGTCAACCCCCAAGTCGAATACGAGCGGTCCGCCGCACTGAGAGTGCCGACCGAACTGCGGGTGACGAGGTGAGCGCAGAAGCGCCGAGCTCCCAGAAGCCCTCCGAAAGCTCCGCCCACCAACCGACGGAAAGCAGGACAGGAAAGACGGCCGCCGAGCCCAACTGGCAGTGGCGAAGCGGGGAGAGCGGCTGCCGAACTCAGCCAGCGGAAGCGAAGCAAAAATAGCGGTCACCGATCGGAGTGCTGGTCGATGAGCAGGCCGGGAACGCTCGGCACGGCAGGGAGCGGACGAAAGGCGGCCACCGCACCGCGGGGGTCCGCGGGGGCTCGGCCCCCGCGATGAAATGACGAGACGAAAGGGTTCGCGCTTTCCGCGAACACACCCCGCCCAGAGTCTCGTGGGGCCGGAGGGACTCGAACCCTCACTGGCTAGGACCTAAACCTAGTGCCTCTGCCAATTGGGCTACGGCCCCGCACGGCACAGCCTAGCGCGTGGGGTGATCTTGGCGGGAGGCGCGTTCCCGACCGGGGTTGCGGGCGCGACACGCGAACCGCTGGTGCGTGGCCGGTTCGGCGGTGCTCTACGGTGTCAGCAGCCAGGTGAACGTGAGGAGGACACGTGGCCCGTGATCCAGACGCCATCGAGCGCGACATCGAGCAGGCGCGTGAAGCGCTGGCCAGCACGCTGGACCAACTGAGCGTCAAGGCGAACCCGAAGCGCTTCGTCGAGTACGGCAAGTCCAGCCTGCAGGAGAAGCTCAGCGATCCGAGGGTGCGCTACGTGCTGATCGGCGTCGGTGCTCTCGTCACCGTTGCGGTGGTGCGCAAGCTGTTCCGCTGAGGTCCGTGGGTCTTCTGGGTTGCCGGGGCAGCCCAGAAGATTCAGGACACCGCGTCGCCGACCCGGACTTCGCCGGGTTTGGTGACGCGCATGATCACGCCGAACTTGTTGTCGTGGCGGTCGATGAGGTGGGTCTGCAGTTCCCGCCAGCGCTCGCGGCCGTCGGCGTCCCAGCTGGGGACCGCGCAGCGGATGCACGGCCCGGAGTGATCCCCGGTCACCGCCAGTTCCACGTCGCCCACGGTGAGCACGGTGCCGTGCTCCCAGGTTTCCTCGGCGAACGCCGGCAGATCGGTCGTCACGTGGATGTTCGTGCGGAACCGGCGGAGATCGACGTCGGCGCCCAGCTCGTCGGAGAGCCCCACCCGGGAGGCCTCGAAGGTCACGAGCACGGTCGGCCCGCGGTCCTGCTGCCCGTCCGCGGCGCGCAGGCTCAGCGGGATGTCCAGCGAGCCGGCGAGGGCGTCGGTGAGCTTCGGGTCCGTCCAGGACCAGTCCGCGCCGTCCGGGCCGCGCAGGGTCGGCGGTTCGGTCGGGTCGGCGGTGTCGCCGTAGCTCGCCGACCAGCTCAGCATGACCGCGTTCTGCCGGACCGTCAGCACCTTGCCCGAACGCTTGGCGCGCTCGTCGAGCAGCGCGTAGGCGCGGTCGCCTGCCATGCCGCGGTCGTCGAACCGGGCCGCTTCGACGCGCTCACCGCGCAGCGACTTCACCGGCCAGCGATTGAGCTCCGTCACCGATCCCCGCGCCACGCAGACCTCCATTCACCGCGTGGCCCCACCCTAGCGCGTGGCCCTGGTGCTCCGACTCGTGCGAACCGGGGATCATCGCCGGGGCGCGGCGCTGTGGAGCAGTGGTAGCAGGGCCTCGTGCAGCAGCCGGTCGACGAAACCGGTGTCGAGCGGCTCGTCGGTGAGCATCAGGCGGTAGATCAGGCTGGCTCCGGCGAGTTCGACGACCGTGTCGATCGGCGAGTCGGCGCGGATCTCGCCACGCTGCACGCCGCGCTCGATGATGCGGCGCAGCATGTCGCGCTGCGGCAGCAGGAAGGACTCGCGGAACGCCGCGGCCAGTTCGGGCTCGTGCGGGAGCTCGCCGACCAGCGCCTGCGCGGCCTTGCCGACCGGGCCGGTCAGGAACGACGCGAAGCTGCGGAGGAACTCGCCGAGGTCCGCCTCGATGGTGCCCTGGTCGGGTTCCGGGATGCTGCGGCGCACCAGCTGGGTGCAGGTGTCGATGACCAGGTCGAGCTTGGAGTCCCAGCGGCGGTAGATGGTGGCCTTGCCCGCCCGCGCGTGGGCGGCGACGGCGTCCATGGTCAACGCCCGGTACCCGACGTCGGCCAGCACCTCCATCGCGGCCTGGCGCAGCGCCGCGTCGCGGGTGGCATCGCGCGGGCGCCCCCGGCCGCTGGCCGGCCGGTTCGTTTCGACGCTGGCCAACGCTGGTTCCTCCTCGCGTGCACTGCTCGCCGCTTTCACACCGGACATCCTAAGGTCCGCGCCGCTTTCGTCCACTGTGCACGCAATCGGGATGTTCCGCGCGGTCACCTGGCGCCGCGCGCGTGGCCCGTCGCGGCGGCCATGGCGCTGCGGGTCGCCTCGTCGGACAGGCCGTGCCTGGCCTGCAGGTATGCGCTGGTGAAGGCGAAGCCGTCGCCGTCGAGCAGGTGGATCACGACGCGACCCGCCTTGCCGGGCGCGAGCTGCTCGATGAACTGGTCGGCCTGGTCGCGCGCCGCGATCAGGCCCGGCGCCCGGGCCGTCCGGCGATCGGCGCCGGTCGTGACCGTGACCAGCCAGTCGTCGCCGTCCGGGACGTAGTCGGCCGTGATGTGTCCGCTTGCCATGAATGCCTCCGCCTCCGGCGCGCTCGGGCGTTCGTGTGACGTCGCGGACCGGCGAGGGCTGCGTCGATCGCTGTCGGCGCTGGGCAGCCGCTGGTAGGCCGGTCGCGCGTGGCCGTCGACTTTACGGGTTGCCCAGGGCGAGGTCTTCAGGACGGTCGATGTCGAAGCCCGCCGACACGTCGTCGCAGGCCACCAGCGCGACTTCGCGGCCCTTGAGGTAGCCGCGGGCGCCGGCGTCGCCGGTGGCGGCCGCGCGGGCCCCGGCCCAGTGGTCGCGGCCGAACAGCACCGGGTGGGTGCGCGCGCCGTCGTGCGCGGCGGCGGCCAGGGCGCTCCGGCTCGCGAGCGCGGCGACGCGCCGCACGGCTTCCGGGCTGATGCCGGGCATGTCGACCGGCAGCACGAGGGCGGCGTCGGCATCGGTCGGGGCGAGCGCGTCGAGCGCGGTGCGCAGCGACGAGCCCATGCCGGTGGCCCAGTCCGGGTTGACCACGGCCGTCGCACCGGTCAGCTCGGCCCGTTCGCGGACCTCGTCCGCGGCGGCGCCGAGGACGACCACGACGGGCGCGCAGCCGCCCGCGGCGAGCACTCGCACGGCCCGGTCCACCAGCAGCGATCCGTGGTACTCCACCAGCGCCTTCGGCATCCCGAAGCGACGCCCGGCACCGGCGGCCAACACGACTCCCGCGACTCCCACGCACGCACCGTACCCATCCGGAGAAGGCGGTGGAGGGCGCCTCTCGGGAAAGGCGCCCTCCACCTGGTTCCTGGTCGAGTGGCAGCTACTCGACCAGGGCCTCGATGCCCTCGACGCCGAAGTAGAAGGCGAAGACGATCGCCAGGACGCCGACGAGCCAGCCGATCTCGCGCACCTCGCCGCGGGCGATCTTGATGACCGCGAACGCGACCAGGCCCGCGCCGATGCCGTTGGTGATCATGTAGGTGAACGGGATCACCGCGATGGTCAGGAACGCCGGGATCACGTAGTCCGGGTCGTCCCAGGGGATGTGCCGGACCTGGGCCATCATCAGCGCCCCGACGATCACCAGCGCGGGCGCGGCGGCCTGCGCCGGCACCATCGCCGCCAGCGGCGTGAACAGCAGCGCCGCGCAGAACAGCAGGCCGGTGACCACGCTGGCCAGGCCGGTGCGCGCGCCTTCGGCGACGCCGGTGGCCGACTCCAGGAACACCGTGTTCGGCGACGAGCCGGTGAGCCCGCCCGCCGCGGCGGCGACGCCGTCCACGGCCAGGATCCGGCCCATGCCCTCGACCTTGCCGTCCTTCACCAGCCCGGCCTCGGAGGAGACACTGGTGATGGTGCCCATCGCGTCGAAGAACCCGGACAGCACGAGGGTGAACAGGAAGACGGTGGCCGCGATGCCGCCGGCCGCGGCGAACCCGCCGAACAGATCGACGTCGCCGAACAGGCTGAAGTCGGGGCTGCCGACGACGTGGTCGGGCAGCTCGGGCACGATCGTGCCCCACTGCTTCGGGTCGATGGCGAACGCCGCGTTCGCCGCGATCGCCAGCACCGTGCTCACCGCGATGCCGATGAGGATCGCGCCGGGCACCCGCCGCGCCAGCAGCACCAGCATGATCAGCAGGCTCACGCAGAAGATCGCGATCGGCACGCCGATCAGGTGACCCTCGGTGCCCTGACCCATCTGGACCGGCACCGTGGTGTTGGCCGCGTCCGGCTTCCGGGTCACGAATCCCGCGCTGACCAGGCCGATCAGCGCGATGTAGAGGCCGATGCCGACGGTGAGCGCGGTCTTCAGCGCGGCCGGGATGGCGTTGATGATCTTCTCCCGGACGCCGCTGACGGCCAGGACGACGATCACGATGCCTTCGAGCACCACCAGCCCGAAGGCCTGCGCCCAGGTCATGGCGGGCGCGATGGTGAAGGCGACGACGGCGTTGACGCCCAGCCCGGAGGCCAGGGCCAGCGGCGCGTTGCCGACCAGGCCCATCACGATGGTCATCACGCCGGCGGTGGCCGCGGTGGCCGTCGTCAGCTGCTCGGGCGTCAGCTCGGCGCCGGTCGCGTCCGCGGACGCGCCGAGGATGAGCGGGTTGAGCATCACGATGTAGGCCATCGCGACGAACGTGGTCAGGCCGCCGCGCAGTTCGCGGGAGAAGGTGGAACCGCGGGCGGTGATGCGGAAGAAGCGATCTAATCCGGAAGTGCCGGCGTCGGCGGATCTTTCCGGTTGCACTTGCTGGGTCATGAGTCCTCCCATGCCGGTGGGCGCCCCCGCGCGGCACCCGGATTCGGTGCCGCCCGGACTTGTTTCCGGCGTTTTCCGGGCAGGGGAGGGCCCGGCGGGAATTCGCCGAAATCGGTGCGGGGCATTTGATCGATTGGTTTTCGCTGTCCCGGATCGGTTCATCGGGACGGCGGGCGGGCCCAGCTCCGGCGCAATGGCGGGGAACTGTCGGTGTGGCCCGTCCGCAGGCTTCGGGCGACCCGGTCGTCGCTACCGATGCCTCTGCTCAGGACGTCGTTGTCGGAATCTTCTTGCTGGCTGGGGAATTGCTGGATCGGCTCGCGGGTCAGTAGTCGATGCGGTCGGTCTTGCCGCGCCAGGCGTCGAAGGCGGCGTTGCGGTCGGCCATCTCCACCCGGACGACGGGCGTCGGGCACTTCGTCTCGGGATCCTCGAACGCGTCGTAGAAGGCGCGGTCGTCGAAGCCCGCGTCGGCGGCGTCGTCCCGGTCGGCGGCGAACAGCACCCGGTCGACCCGCGCCCACAGCGCCGAGGCCAGGCACATCGGGCACGGTTCGCACGAGGTCACCAGCACGCAGCCGTCCAGCTTGAAGGTGCCCAGCGCCCGGCAGGCGTTGCGGATCGCGGTCACCTCGGCGTGCGCGGTCGGGTCGAGGTCGACGGTCACCTTGTTGGTGCCCGTCGCGATGATCTCGCCGTCCCGGACGATCAACGCGCCGAAGGGGCCGCCGCCACTGTCCACATTGGTCGTGGCGAGGCCGATGGCCTGCGCCATCCACTCCTGCTCGGCGCCCGTTGCTACGTCCACGGACATTGCTTTCCTCCTATGATCTTTTCAGTAAGCGGCGGGAGCCGCTTGCTATGTGGGACTCGGCTTGCACCGCCGTGGGTTCTCAGGGGTCTTCTCGCGAGGACAGCCCCGACGTGGTGAATTGGTCATTCATGATGTCGGGGATCCCACAGCGAGAAGGCTGCAGTAACTCCCGCAGGGGGGCCGCTACCCGCACCGCCACGCAAATCACTTTGAATTTCTCGCCGGGTCTTCCGGTGATTCTGTTTGGGTTGCTGGGGCGGCGGCCCGGCACCGCCGCCCCAGCGGGTCTGGTCACACGATGTGCTCGGGGGCCACCGGGGTGTGCGGGAGTTCCTTGCCGGTGGCTGCGCGGATGGCGGCCACCACGGCGGGCGTGGTGGAGATCGTCGGCGGCTCGCCCACCCCGCGCTGCCCGTAGACCGCGTTGGGGTCGGCGCGTTCGATCACGTCGATCTCCATCGGCGGCGTGTCGAGGATCGTGGGGATCAGGTAGTCGGTGAAGGAGGGGTTGCGGATGTGCCCGTCCACGACCTTGATCTCCTCCATCACGGCCAGCCCCATGCCCTGCGCGGTGCCGCCCTGGATCTGGCCGATCACCGCGTCCGGGTTGATCGCCTTGCCGACGTCCTGGGAGCAGGCCAGCTGCACGACCTTGACCAGGCCGAGATCGAGGTCGACGTCGACCACCGCGCGGTGCGCGGAGAACGCGTGCTGCACGTGCACCCGGTCGCTGCGGCCGTTCTCGTCCATCGGGAAGGTCTCCCGGTGGTGGTACTCGCGGGTTTCCTCGATGACGTCGTCGCCGAGCACCTCCACGAGGTCGGCCAGCACGCCGTGGGCCTCGGACACGACCTTGCCGCCCTGCAGGGACAGCAGCGCCGGTGCGACGTCGTAGCGCTCGGCGACCCGGGCGAACAGCGCCTCCCGCACCGCGTCGCAGGCCGCCTTGACGGCACTGCCGGTGACCAGCGTCTGCCGCGAGGCGGAGCTGGAGCCGGCCGGGCCGACGCTGGTGTCGTTCGGGTGGATGGTCACCCGCTCGACGCCGAGCTCCGACCGCGCGATCTGCTGCTGCACCGTCACCAGGCCCTGCCCGACCTCGGCCGCGGCGGTGTGCACCATGGCTGCCGGCTCACCGCCGATGGCCTGCAACCGCACCCGCGCGGTCGAGAAGTCGTCGGCGCCTTCGGCGTAGCAGATGTTCTTGATCGTCACGCCGTAGCCGACGCCGCGCACCACGCCTTCGCCGTGCGTGGTGTTGGACGCCCCGCCGGGCATGTCCCGGATGTCCACCGGCCCGGTGCGCTCGTCGGGCATCGGCAGGTCCCGCACGCGCGCCAGCAGCTCGGCCACCGGTGCCGGGAAGTCCAGCACCTGACCGGTCGGGATCGAGTCGCCCTGCTCGATGGCGTTGGCGATGCGCAGGTCGACCGGGTCCATGCCCAGCGCGTCGGCGAGCTTGTCCATTTGGGACTCGTACGCGAAAGTCGGCTGCACCGCGCCGAGTCCGCGCATCGCGCCGCACGGCGGATTGTTGGTGTAAAGCCCCCAACCCTCGATGTCGACGTTCGGCACCTTGTACGGCCCGGCGCCGAGCGTGGTGCCGTTGCCGACCACGACCGGCGTCTTCGAGGCGTACGCGCCGCCGTCGAAGTACTGCCGCGCCTTGACGTACACGAGCTTGCCGTCGCGCGTCGCGCCGTGCTCGTAGTACATCTTGGCCGGGTGCCGGTGCACGTGGCCGTAGAACGACTCCTCGCGGTTGTAGACCATCTTGACCGGTTTGCCCAGGTGCAGCGCCAGCATGCACACGTGCACCTGGATGGACAGGTCCTCGCGGCCGCCGAACGCGCCGCCGACGCCGGACATGGTCATCCGCACCTTCTCCGGCGGCAGCCCGAGCGCCCGCGCGGTCTGCCGGAGGTCGGAGTGCAGGTCCTGGGTCGCCAGGTACAGGTCGACGCCGCCGTCCTCGGCCGGGATGGCCAGCCCGGACTCGGGCCCCAGGAACGCCTGGTCCTGCATCCCGACGGTGTACACGCCGGAGACCACGACGTCGGCCGTCGCCTTCGGGTCGCCCTTGACGATCTTCTGGTGCCGCACCACGTTGCCGTCCGGGTGCAGCTTCGGCAGCGTGTCGTCGTGCGCGACGCGCTCGGCGTCGAGCACCGGCGCCAGCACCTCGTAGTCGACGACGATCTTCTCCAGCGCGCGCCGCGCAGTCTCCGGGTGGTCGGCCGCGACCAGTGCGACCGCCTCGCCCTTGTAGCGCACCACGTCGGAGGCCAGCACCGGCTGGTCGGCGTACTTCAGGCCGAAGCAGTTGTCGCCGGGCACGTCCTCGGCGGTGAGCACGGTCTGCACGCCGGCCATCGCCATCGCCGGCCCGATGTCGATCGAACGGATCCGGGCGTGCGGGTGCGGGCTGCGCAAGGTCGCGCCCCACAGCATGTCCTCGGCCCACAGGTCCGAGGAGTAGGCGAACTCACCGCGCACCTTGATGGTGCCGTCCGGGCGCAGAGGAGATTCGCCGATGCCGCCGCCGATGGCGTCGTTGAGCTCCTGAGGACTGCGAGCAGGCGCATGGCTGCTGCTCATGCGGACACCTCCCGGGTGCGGATCCGGGCGCTCGCCCGGTCGAGTTCGTGGGTGAGTTCGGCCTCCGACACCGGCATCAGCCGGCCGTCGTCGACCACGACGCTGCCGCCGCGCAGCAGCCGCTCCAGCTTCGGCAGGCGGCCGAGCACCAGGGCGGCCACCGGGTCGGCGATGCCCGTGTGGTCGAGGCCGCCGAGCCGCCAGACCGCGATGTCGGCGAGCTTGCCGTGCTCCAGCGACCCCAGCTCGTCGTCGCGGCCGAGGCACCGCGCGCCGCCGCGGGTGGCGAGCCGCAGCGCGTCGCGGACCGACAGCGCCTCCGGCCCGTATCGGGCGCGGGCGGTCAGCAGGGCCTGGTGCATCTCCTCGCCGAGGCCACCGGCCTCGTTGGAGGCGACCCCGTCGACCCCCAGCCCGACGGGGGCACCGGCGTCCAACAACGGCCGCACCGGCGCGATCCCGGCGCCGAGCCGGCCGTTGGAGGTGGGGCAGTGCGCCGCGCCGGTGCCGGTCTCGCCGAGCCGGGCGATGCCCTTCTCGGACAGGTGGATCGTGTGCGCCAGCCACACGTCCGGCCCGAGCCAGCCCAGGTCGTCGGCGTACTCGACGGGGGTGCGGCCGAACTCGGCCCGGCACTGCTCCTCCTCGTCGGTGGTCTCGGCGAGGTGGGTGTGCAGCCGGACCCCGTTGCGGCGCGCCAACTCCGCGGCCTGGCGCATCAGGTCGGTGCTGACCGAGAACGGCGAGCACGGCCCCACCGCGACGCGCACCTGCGCGCCCGGGTTCGGGTCGTGGAACCGGTCGATCGCCTCCTGGGTGCCGGCCAGGGCGGCGTCGAGGTCCTCGACGACCGAGTCCGGCGGCAGGCCGCCGTGCGAGCGGCCCCGGTCCATCGAGCCGCGCACCGCGTGCAGTCGCACGCCGATCCGCTCGGCCGCGGCGACCACGGCACCGAACACGTCGCCGCCGCGCGGGAAGACGTAGTGGTGGTCGGCGGCGGTGGTGCAGCCGGACAGGGCCATCCGGGCCAGGCCCGCCGACGCAGCGGCGTGCGTGATCTCCTCGTCGATGCCCGCCCAGACCGGGTACAGCTCGGTCAGCCAGCCGAACAGCGTCGCGTCCGCCGCGTAGCCCCGGGTGGCCCACTGGTACAGGTGGTGGTGGGTGTTGATCAGGCCGGGAGTGACCAGGCAGCCGGACGCATCGATGCGCCGCACCGGGCCCTGCTGGGCCGGCGCGGAACCGGGGCCGACCGCGACGATGCGGTCACCCTCGACGACGACGTGGCCCTCGGCGAACTCGGTGCCCGAGTCGTCGACGGTGACCACGGCGCCGCCCTCGATGATGACAGTCCCGCCTCTCCGCGATTCACAGCGGTGGTCGCGTTCGGGATTGATCTCGCGTTCGGCGGTTTCTTGTGGCTGGGTTGCGTCACGGTCCCCTGAGGTGCGGTTGGGAGGGGGTGGGGTTGACGCAGGGTTGCTGCTCATGAGTGAGCCTTGCCCGATGTCGTCTTCTTCTGGGCGGCGAGCCGGACGGCATCCATGATTTTCTCGTAACCGGTGCAGCGGCACAGGTTCCCGGCCAGCGACTCGCGGATCTCCGCGTCGGACGGGTCCGGCTTCCGGTTCAGCAGGTCGTGCGTCTGCACCAGCAGGCCCGGTGTGCAGAAACCGCACTGCACGGCACCGGCTTCGACGAATGCCTCCTGCACCTCGTCCAGCTTCTCGCCGTCGGCGAGGCCTTCCACGGTGCGCACCTCGCGGCCCTCGGCCTGCCCGGCCGCGATCAGGCACGAACAGGCCGGCACGCCGTCCATGTAGACCGTGCAGGAACCGCATTCGCCCTGCTCGCAAGCGTTCTTCGAGCCCGGCAGGCCCAGCCGCTCGCGCAGCACGTACAGCAGGCTCTCGCCCTCCCACACGCCGTCGGCCTCGTGCGGTTGTCCGTTGACGGTGAACTTCAGGCGCATTCCTGCCTCCCGGAACAGTGGTCGTCCCAGACCCAGGACAGGGTCCGGCGGGCCATCACGGCCAGCGCGTGGCGGCGGTAGTCGGCGGTGCCGCGCACGTCGTCGATCGGCGACGCGGCCTGCGCGACCAGCTCGCCGAACCGGCGGGCCACCGACTCCTCCAACGGCCGCCGCTGCTCCCAGTCGAGCTCGGCGCTCAGGAACTCCTCGGCCGCGAGCGCGCGCAGCGGCGTCGGGGCGGCCGAGCCGATCCCGGTGCCGACCTGCTTGCGGTCGGGGTGCAGCGCGATCGCGAAGGTGCACACCGCGATGACCATCGCGTTGCGGGTGCCGACCTTGGAGAACTGCTGCGCGCCCGTCGCCGGGGCGATGTGCACGGCGGCGATCAGCTCGTCCTCGGCCAGCGCGTTGCGCTTGACGCCGGTGAAGAACTCCGTCGCCGGGATCAGCCGCTTGCCGCGCACGGACTCGACCTCGATCCGCGCGTCGGAGGCCAGCAGCGGCGGGTGGCCGTCGCCGGCGGGGGAGGCGGAGCCGAGGTTGCCGCCGAGGGTGCCGCGGTTGCGGATCTGCGGCGAGCCGACGGTGCGGCTGGCGATGGCCAGGCCCGGCACCCGGTCGCCGAGCTCGTTGATCAGGTTGGTGTAGGGCAGGCCCGCGCCGATGCGCAGCTCACCGTCCGCCTCGGACCAGCCGGTCAGCTCCGGGACGCCGGTGAGGTCGAGCAGCATGCTGGGGCGGCGGTGATCGAAGTTGATCTCGACCATCACGTCGGTGCCGCCGGCGATCGGCGTCGCATCCGGATGCGCGGCCTTGGCTTCGAGCGCCTCCCGCCACGAGGCGGGGCGGAGGAATTCCACGGTTGTACTCCTTGTCACGGCCGGTGAAAAGGTGTGAGTCAGTACACAGCCGGGGAGCAGTCGGTGACTAGCGGTGGAAGGCCCGAAAAAGCCTTTCGGTGGGCGGACGGGAGTTGTATGTTTCTCCAAACGCGCGGAGCCGCGGTGCGCCGTTCGGGCCATCCCGCCGAAACATCGCGGAGTTCCGCACCGGGAACAGGTGGCTGCCTCGCGCCGGCAGCGGGATCCGAGGTGCGCAGGTGCAGCTGAACGACCTTCTCGCCGATCCGGAACTCGGACTGGTGCTGCTCAACGGCGCGGAGGAGATGGCCCGCCCGGTCCGCGGCGTCTACATCACCGACCTGCTGGATCCCCGGCGCTACCTGCACGGCGGCGAGCTGGTGCTCAGCGGCCTGATGTGGCGCAACGAGCCGGCCGATTCGGAGGCGTTCGTCGCCGCGCTGGTCGACGCCGGGGTGGCGGGCCTCGCCGCGGGCACCGCGCGCCTCGGCCACGCCCCGCCGGACCTGGTCGAAGCGTGCCGGCGGCACGGCCTGCCCGCCTTCGAGGTGCCGCTGACGGTCAGCTTCAACACGCTCGCCGACCGCATCCAGCGCCGCTCCGCGCCGCGCCGCGAGCTGGTCTCCGCGGTCGCCGGCGGCGCCGACCTCGACCAGGTGCTGCGGATGGCGGCCGACGAGCTCGGCACCGACTGCTGGGTGCTGTCCGCGGCCGGCTGGATCGTCGGCGGCACCGCCGACCTGCCGGAGGAAACCCGCTGCGCGGCGCTGCGCGAGTTCGCGACCGGCCGCCTCCCGCGCACCGTGCGGCCGGGCGACGCGCACGTGCTGTGGCCGGTGGAGTCCGGCATCGAGCCGCCCGCCGCAGGCTGGTTCGTGCTGGCGCGTGGCGACGTCGCCGACTGGGACGAGGAGAAGGAAGCCATCGCCACCGACCTGAGCACGGTCGTGGCGCTGCTGCGCGCGCGGGTGGACGAGGCCCGCCGGATCGCGGGCCGCTCGGTGGAAGCGGCCCTGCGGCGGCTGCTCGACGGCACCTCCACGCAGGCCGAGGTCGCGGCGCGGCTGGAGACCGCGGGGCTGCCGACCGACGAGCCGCTGCGGGCGGTCGCGCTCAGCGTCGGCGACCCGGCCGAGTCGACGACTCTGTTGCGCGAGATCGCGGCAGCGACAGGCATGGCGTCGGTCACGGCGCCGCTCGGTGACGGCGCGACGGCGTTGTTCGTCGACGACGAAGCCCACCTGGCGGAGCTGGACGCGCTGCTGCGCCGCATCGCCGCCGAGACGGAGCCCGGCCTGGGCCGGCGGCGGCTGGCGGTCGGCGTCAGCGACGTCAGCCCGGCGACGGCCCTGCGCGGAGCGCTGGAGGAGGCGGGCTACGCGCGGCGGCTCGCGCAGCAGCGCCGAGGGCGTGCTGAGGTCGTCGCGGCGGCGGAGCTCGCGTCGCACGAGGTGTTGCTGGCGTCGGCGCCCGACGAGCTGCGCCGCTCCTATCGCCGGCGGTTGCTCGCGGACCTGATCGCGTATGACTCGGCGCACAACTCCGACCTGGTGCGCACGCTGCGGACCTTCCTCGACTGCTCGGGATCGTGGTCGCGCTGCGCCAAGCGACTCCACGTGCACGTGAACACGCTGCGCTACCGGATCCAGCGGATCGAGGAGATCACCGGGCGGGATCTCGCCGACTTCCCGTCCCGAGTGGACTTCTACCTAGCCCTCGAACTCGACCGCGAGCCCGCCGAGTAGCGCCGCGGGTTCCGCCCTGGACGGACGTTTCGCCAGGTGAGCTCCCGCGAGCGTTTTTGGTTGCTATGGCGACCCAAAGTGCTCGCGGGGCCTGACCAGGCAAAACATCCACCTGTGACGCGATCACGGGAAGTCGGGCTCCGACCACGCAAAGCGACGACGTCGGCGCGGTCCCGTGGGAGTGCTCACACTCGGTTCCGCTGTCCGGGGGAAGGGGTGGGCGCGGTTCGAAATCTGTGCGTGAGCGGGGTACTGTGCTTGGTCGCAGTCGCGCTCCGAGGGCGCGCGCCCCAGCGGGTCGGACCCCGGGGAAAACCCAACCCCACCAGCCGAGACGGAGGTACCGGGATTGACCGATCTGTCCGCCACCACCGGTGTGACGGACCGCCCGAGCGGCACCGCGCAGCAGACCGAATCCGCCGCGCCGGACCCGATTCTGCAGTTCCTCGACCGGCGACGCCCCGAAACCCCCTGCCTGGTCATGGATCTGGCGCAGGTGCGCGACCGCTACCGGCAGTTGCGAACCGCCCTGCCGGACGCCCGGATCTGCTACGCGGTCAAGGCCAATCCCACTCCCGAAGTGGTCGGTGAACTGGTCGGCCTGGGGGCCTCCTTCGACGTCGCCAGCCCCGGCGAGATCGACCTGTGCCTCGCCAAGGGCGCGGCCCCGGAGTCCATCTCCTACGGCAACACCATCAAGAAGCGCCGCGACGTCGCCCGCGCCTACGAGCAGGGCGTCCGCCTGTTCGTCACCGACAGCGCCGCCGACCTGGCCAACATCGCCGAGGTCGCGCCGGGTTCGCGGGTGTTCTGCCGGGTCCTGGTGGACAACAAGGGATCCCGCACCCCGTTCGGCCGCAAGTTCGGCTGCTCGCCGGAAACCGCCGCGCAGCTGCTGCGGCGCGCGGTGGAACTCGGCCTGGACGCCTACGGCGTGTCGTTCCACATTGGATCGCAGCAGCTGGAACCCGCCGCGTGGGAGCACGGGATCAGCGCCGCCCGGCGGGTGTTCGAGGACTGCGCCGAGTACGGCGTGCGGCTGCGGATGGTGAACCTCGGCGGCGGATTGCCCGCCGGCTACACCGAATCCGCTCCGCCGCTGGCCGACTACGTGCGCCGCATCGAGGAGTCGCTGGACCGCAACTTCGGCGCCCAGCGGCCGGAACTGCTCATCGAGCCGGGCCGCTTCATCGTCGGCGACGCGGGCGTGCTGCGCAGCGAGGTCGTGCTCGTCAGCGACGCCGTCGACGGCGACCGCCGCTGGGTCTACCTGGACATCGGCCGCTACAACGGGCTCGCCGAAACGGAAGGCGAGGCCATCACCTACCGGCTGCGCACCTCCCGCGACGGCGACCCGCGCGGCCCGGTGGTGCTCGCCGGGCCGACCTGCGACGGCGATGACGTGCTCTACCAGCGCACCCGGTACGAGCTGCCGCGAACGCTGCACGGCGGCGACTGGGTCGACCTGCTCAGCGCGGGCGCGTACACCGCGAGCTATTCATCGGTGGGTTTCAACGGATTCACCCCGCTGCCCACGTATTGCGTCGACGGCGACGAACAGCCGTGATCGCCTCGGCAACTTCGAGAAGCCGACACCGAACAGTGCCGACTGGCACTGCATCTGCGAAATGATGGGAGGTCGATAGATGTCCGTTGACACCGGGACGCCGCCGGTTGGGTTGTTCACCGGCCAGCATGTCCTCGCCGAGCTGGAGGGCGTTGATCCGGATCTGCTCGACGACGAGCAGTTCCTGCGGGAGACCCTGCACGACGCGTTGAGCCGGTCGCACGCCACCGTGTGCCAGATGATCGCCAAGCGGTTCGAGCCGCAGGGTGTCACCGTGTTGGCGTTGCTGTCGGAGTCCCACGCTTCGCTGCACACGTACCCGGAGGACGGCTCGATCTTCATCGATGTCTTCACCTGCGGGCACACGGCCCAGCCGGAGCACGCGGTCAAACTGCTCGCCGAGGCGCTGAAACCGGCCTCGCAGAACGTCCAGACCATTCAGCGGGGCCGCGACTACGCGGACCTTGCCTCGTGAACTTGCCCTACCCGGCAAGCCGAATCAAGGAGGAGCACCGTTGATCGAACTCGACGGGCACCGGTGGATCAAGGAGCCGATGGGCGACGACCTGCAGCGCCTGTGGCGGGTCGACGAGGTGCTGTGGGAGGGCGACACCGACTACCAGCACGTGGTCATCGGCCGCACCGGCCAGGGCGTTTCGCTGTTCTGCGACGACGACCGGCAGAGCACCGAGTTCTCCCAGCTGGTCTACCACGAGGCGATGATGGTGCCGGCGTTCCTGCTCGCCGCGCAGGTCGAGCGGGTGCTGATCATCGGTTCCAGCGAGGGCGTGGCCAGCCAGATGGCGGTCGCGGCCGGGGCAGGCCGGGTCGACCACGTCGACATCGACGAGCAGTGCGTGCGCATCTGCGCCGAGCACCTGCCGTACGGCTACAGCACCGAGGAGCTCGCCCGCGTCGAGCAGGGTGACGGGCCGATCAAGCTGCACTACGCGGACGGCTGGGGCTTCCTCGACCAGGCGCCTCCGGAGGGCTACGACATCGTCGTCGTCGACCTGCCCGACGAGCGGGCCGACGACGCCGACGGCCAGCACAACCGGCTGTACGGCCTGGAGTTCATCCAGCGCTGCCAGGCCGTGCTCGCGGCCGGTGGCGTGGTCGCGTTCCAGGCCGGCTGCCCGACGGTGTGGCGCAACGAGACGCTGATCCGCGCCTACAACCGGTTCCGGTCGATTTTCGACACCGTCGCCTACTTCGGCTCCGACGAGCACGAGTGGGCGTTCCTGTTCGGCCGGGTCGAGCAGATCGACGACCCGACGAACGTGATGCTGGAGGCGTTCTCCAAGTCCGCCTACCGGCCGGAGACGATCGACGAGGCCAGCCTCATCGGCTGCACCGTCCCGCCGTACTCCGTCCGCAACCAGGCCTGAAACCTTCCGCAATACGGAACTCAAGTTCCACGGCCCGCAATTTCAATGGAAATCAGAGCTCTGATTTCCATTGAGCGTTTTTCATCCTGGTCGGCCCGCAGCCGCGGGCCGCAAAGCTGCACGTCGATGGGGTGCCGTATGCGCCGCAGGCGCATAGCCCACCTACGACACTTGCGCCGCCGCGGGTTCTCAGGGGCTTCCTGGCGAGGACGGCCCCTCCGCCGTGTATTGGA